>JACNHM010000083.1 GCA_014383605.1 Chloroflexota bacterium | reverse complement strand
GGCGTCGTCTGGGGCCTGCCCATCTTCACCGTGCTGGTGCGCCCCTCCCGCTTCACCTACCAGTTCATCGAGGACGCCGGGGAGTTCACCGTCAACGTGCCCTCGCCGGAGCTGAGCAAGTTTGTGGACTTCTGCGGCACGCGCAGCGGGCGCGATGTCAACAAGTTCGCCGAGTTCAATATCGCCACCAGCCCCGGCCAGCGGGTCAGCAGCGTGACCATTGATCCCTGCCCCTGGGTCTACGAGTGCCGCGTGGTGCAGAAGAACGACGTCCGGCCCGAAACCTTCGCGCCGAAGATCATCTCCGCCTACTACCCCCGCGGCGACTTCCACCGCGTCTACTACGGCGAGATCCTCGGCGTGTTCGCGATGGAGTAGACAAGTAGACAAGTAGACAAGGGAAAGCCGAGCAAGCTCTCATACCGCACCTTGTGTACTTGTTTCCTTGTTTCCTTGTTTCCTTGTCTACTTCTTTCCTTGTCTACTTGTTTCCTTCCTCAAGGAGTCAACGATGCACTTCGAGCTCACCGACGAGCAGCGCATGACCCGCGAGATGGTGCGGGACTTCGCCGAAAACGAGATCAAGCCCCTGGCCCAGGAACGCGACCACAGCGGGGAGTTCCCCTGGGAGCTCATCCGCAAGATGGGGCCGCTGGGCCTGCTGGGGCTGCCCATCCCCGAAGAATACGGCGGCGCGGGAGCGGACACGATATGCTACGCCATCGCTATCGAAGAGATCGCCCGCGTCTGCGGCTCCACCGCCATCACCGTCGCCGCCCACACCTCGCTGGGCACCTACCCCATCTACCGCTTCGGCAGCGAGGCGCAGAAGCGCAAGTACCTGCCGCGGCTGGCCAGCGGCCAGGGGCTGGCCGCCTTCGGCCTGACCGAGCCGGAGGCTGGCTCCGACGCCGGAGCCACCAGGACCCGCGCCGTGCGGGAAGGCGACGAGTGGGTCATCAACGGACAGAAGATCTTCATCACCAACGGCTCCATCGCCGACGTGGTGGTCGTGGCCGCCGTCACCGAGCCGGACAAGAGCCCGCGGGGCATCGGCAACTTCATCGTCGAGAAGGGGACACCCGGCTTCCGCCCGGGGCGGGACGAGGAGAAGATGGGCCTCAAGGCCTCCGTGACCTCCCAGCTCTTCCTGGAGGATTGCCGTGTGCCGCAGGAGAACTTCCTGGGCCAGCCGGGCGAGGGCTACAAGCAGTTCCTGATCACGCTCGATGGCGGGCGCATCAGCATCGGCGCTATGGCCCTGGGGCTGGCGCAGGGGGCTTACGAGCGGGCGCTGGCCTACGCCCAGGAGCGGGTGCAGTTCGGCCAGCCCATCGCCAGGTTCCAGGCCATCCAGTGGATGCTGGCGGACATGGCCACGGAGATCGAAGCCGCCCGCCTGCTGGTCACCCGCGCCGCCTGGCTCAAGGATCAGGGCGTGCGCTTCACCAAGGAAGCAGCCATGGCCAAGCTCTTCGCTTCCGAGGTGGCCGAGCGGGCCTGCTTCAAGGCCGTGCAGATCCACGGCGGCTACGGCTACGTGCGCGAATACGACGTGGAACGCATGTACCGCGATCAGAGGTTATGCACCATCGGGGAAGGGACGTCGGAGATCCAGCGGCTGGTGATCGCGCGGCAGATACTGGGGGCGGGGTTCTGAGTTGGGGGTTCTGAGTTTGGGGTTCGGGGTTCGGGGTGATGTTGTCGCCCCGGCACCTGGGGCGGTCGGAGTTGATGTTTGGCACGAGATGTGCTATCACCTCACCGACGTGGATACACAGTTGTCACAGGTCGAGGTGGCCTAGCGTCCGTTGCCTGCCGGGCTCACCGGCGACCTTTGCCGCCCATCCCCCGGACTTTCCGGTTTCGGGCGAACGGGTCGTACCCAGCGGATGGAGCCGACCGGTTCGGCCCATCAAACCCTGCTTTGGTCGGGCTTCGTGGGCTGTCGTTGGCGGGTTGTCCGCCGCGCCGTTATGCCGCTTGTCGCTGCGTTCGGAAAGGAAACGTGCAAAAGAACCGCGGGAATCGCTCAAATCCTGCATGTTTTGCAACGCTTTTGTGTAGTGCTGTATCACATATCACAATAGGGAGGCAGAATGCCGGAAGTTTGTCGCTTCTTTGGGATCATCATTCGCATGTACTTTGATGAACACATGCCGCCACACTTCCATGCCATCTATGGGAGTATGAAGCCCAGGTCGGGATTGATCCTATTGAAGTGCTGGCCGGCAAACTCCCGCATCGTGCTACCTCAATGGTGATTGAATGGGCCGCCCTGCATCAGTGGGAGTTGATGGACAACTGGGAGCGCTTGCAGCGTAGTCAACCGATTGTGAAGATTGAACCTCTGGAATAGGGAGGCTAAACATGTTTCCGAGAGTGAAGCAAGTCCGTCATCTTGGGGAATACCGTCTGGAGTTGAGTTTCACCGACGACACAAAAGGTGAGCTGGACTTCAAGGAGCGAGTGGTCGGTCGTGGCGAGGTGTTTGCGCCCCTGGAGGACATCGATTTCTTTCGGCGGGTGCGGGTCGATCCAGAAGTGGGAACCATCGTCTGGCCCAATGAAGTGGATTTCTGTCCCGACGTGCTCTACAGCTTGGTCACGGGAAAGCCCATACGAATCCAGCGCAAGGCAAGAAAACGTGAGCCGTTAACACGTGCTCGTCAACCACGTCGCGCCCTCGTCACGGGACGTGGTGGGTAGCTTGAGCTGTCTGCATGTTGCCTGCTCTCGACAAGCTCAGGCTCATCCGCATTCTAGCCGAAGAGCTTGCAGAGGCCAAGGAAATCTTTCCCTTCGAGTCTGGCAGAACCTATGACCTGCCAACACCTTACGACTCTTATGGCGCGGCCGCGATCCTGGCCGAGGCTATGGCCACCTATCGATAATGAGGAAAGTGTGTAGGGCAGGTTTCTTACCCGCCGTCCAGTGGCAGGTATGAAACCTGCCCTACATGTAGTACTGATAGTCTACCACGCCGCCTGGCTCAAGGATCAGGGCGTGCGCTTCACCAAGGAGGCGGCCATGGCCAAGCTCTACGCTTCCGAGGTCGCCGAGCGGGCCTGCTTCAAGGCCCTGCAGATCCACGGCGGCTACGGCTACGTGCGCGAATACGACGTGGAGCGCATGTACCGCGACCAGCGGCTGTGCACCATCGGCGAGGGCACGTCGGAGATCCAGCGGCTGGTGATCGCCCGGCAGATACTGGGTTCGGGGTTCTGAGTTTGGGGTTTGGGGTTTGGGGTGATGCTGTCGCCCCGGAGCCAGGGGCGGTCGGAGTTGACGTTTGGCAGGAGATATGCTATCATCTCACCGACGTGGATACACAGTTGTCACAGGTCGAGGTGGCCTGGCGTCCGTTGCCTGCCGGGCTCACCGGCGACCTTTGCCGCCCATCCCCCGGACTTTCCGGTTTCGGGCGAACGGGTCGTACCCAGCGGATGGAGCCGACCG
>JACNHM010000085.1 GCA_014383605.1 Chloroflexota bacterium | reverse complement strand
AAGTAGACAAGTAGACAAGGGAAAGTCAATCCTTGTGTACTTGTGTACTTGTTTCGTAACTACTCAGCCAGCGCGTTTTTCTAGTGGTTATGATGCGCCCACCCACTAGATGTAGTGGTTGCGACCATGTTCGAGGTGTCACTGCTGCGTTGATACCACTACATGTTGTGGTTGACTTCTCCAATACCACTAGAAAGTTGGGTAGGCTGAGTAGTTACCTTGTTTCCTTGTTTCCTTGACCGAAGGAGACAGCATGACGAAATCAAACCCAGGCATACTGACGTTCGAACAATTCCGAGACATCATCGCCAAAGAGCTGATGGTGGCCAAAGAGAAGGTTGTTCCCCAGGCCTCATTCATTGAAGATCTGCTGGTGGACTCCATCCGCATGGTGGAGATGATGCTGAAGCTGGAGGAAATGGGCATGGAGATCCCTCTGGAGGCGGCCTGGTCCATCGAGACCGTGGGGGATGCGTACGAACAGTACGCGAAGCATGCCCAGGACAGCGCGACCAGCGCGGGCCCGGTGGCCGCGACCGCTAGAGGAGAGTAGTGGACGTGCGGCGTGCCGCCCGCAATTGACAGAATAGCGCAACTGTGGTATACTGCTGGTGTGAGACAATACCCATCTTTGAGTGCGACCGTGAACATCTCTTTACGAGCCCTTATCGTTTTCGCTATCCCGCAGCCTAGCCCTGGGCCAGCCCCCTGGTCTGGATAGGCTTGCTGGACGCGTCTCCAAGCACCGGATTTCTATAACCAGCTAGCTCTCCAGACCAGCCGTTCGGAGAGCTAACTTTTTGTAACAGGGCCTATCCAACCATGCGCATCCTGACCCTGAGCGATAAGGTGGAGCCACTGCTCTACGGCCCCGGGCTCCAGCGTGTCGTCGGCGACATTGACCTGGTGCTGAGTTGCGGCGATTTGCCTGGCTATTACCTGGACTACGTGGTCACCACGCTGAATGTGCCCTGTTACTTCGTGCACGGCAACCACGCCCAGGGAGCAGAGTTTCTCGGCCACGACGCTGGGCAACGCCAGAAGGGTCGGAGGCGGTTGGCTCATGGCTGTGATATGGATGGCCGGGTGGTCTGCGAACAGGGATTGCTCATCGCCGGGTTCGAAGGCTGCATGCGTTACAACAACAACCCCCGCTTCCAATACACGGAGGCGGAGATGCGGTCCAAGGTGTTGCAGATGGCGCCTCGCCTGCTGCGCAATCGGCTGCGGCATGGCCGCTATCTGGACATTCTGATCACCCACGCGCCGCCGTTGGGCATTCACGGCGGCCCCGACCTGTGCCATCGGGGGTTTCGTGCCTTTTTGACCTTCATGCGCTGGTTCCGGCCGCGCTATCTGATCCACGGCCACAAGCACGTGTACCGGCCGGACGAGGTGACACGCACGATCTATCAGCAGACGGAAGTGATCAACACTTACGGCTACCGCATCCTGGAAATGAACCACTGATTTCACGGATTGCACAGAAGGGATCACGGCGATCTGTCGCTGGCAGGGAAGAGCTTCGTGCAAAGCGCAAAACGTACAGCGAATCCGATATCTCTCTCGATCGCCCCTGTGGTCAGGGTGATCGGGAAGCCGTACTACGACCTGCCGGGCACAGTCGAGCTGATGCGGCGGCTGTGGCAAACATCGGTGGTGGATGGCTTCGAGTTTCAGAACCTGGCGGAGTGGGATGCGGCACATCCGCCCCGAGACGAGGCAGAGCGGCGGCTGGCCGCCTGGCAGGATAGCCAGAGCTACACTGTGGATGAGATCGCCGCTGTGCTGCAGGAAGCTGCGCTGCCGATCCTGTCTGTCCACGCCAACAGGGACGTGGGTGTCTGTCTGTGCAGCGGCGGCCAGCGTGACCTCCGCCGGGGCCAGCAATTGATCCACGAATCGCTGTCCCTGGCCGAGGAAGTGGGCGCGCCGGTGTGCGTCTTTCATCTCTGGGACACGTGGCAAGAAGCGTTTGATGTGCATCTGCTGCACGACGTTCTGCGCCAAGCGGCAGCCCGGCATCCCGCTGTCCAGGCCGCGGTGGAGAACGTCCCCACCCATCTGGCAGGCCATACGCCCTTTGATTTGGCGCAGCGGTTCGCATGGATCACTCTGGATCTGCGCTGGGCGGCCCTGTACGATGAGTTGGACAGGTTCGAGGCTGTGAAGGAGCGCATCGCCAACGTGCACCTGCGCGGGCGATTGCAAGGTGACGAATGGGTGCTGGACGACGCGCCGTTCGGCTTCTACGAAGCGCTGGACATCATCAGGAACGAGTGGGGTTACGGGGGTCTCTTGACGATGGAGCCCAGCGGGCTGCGCCAGGGCGATTGGCATAATCTCGTGGCCGCCATGCTGTCAATAGGTGAGAAGCAGACATGAGTATGCGTATCATCAGTGTGTTCGGCGGCTCGCGCGTGCTGGAAGGCAGCGCGGCCTATCGAGAAGCGTATGAACTGGGCCGGCAACTGGCGTTGGCCGGCTACGGTGTGGCCAATGGGGGCTACGAAGGCACGATGGAGGCGTTGAGCCGCGGCGCGGCGGAGGCCGGCGGCCACGTCATCGGCGCGACCAGCGATCTGTTCAACCCCTCGCAGCCCACCCCCTGGCTGACGGAGGAGCGCAGGACGCCTGACCTCTACACCCGCCTGCAGACCTTGATCTCGCTGGGGGATGGCTTCATCGCCCTGAGCGGCGGCATCGGCACGCTGTCGGAAGTGACGCTGGTCTGGAGCCTGCTGCAAGTGGGGCAGATCTCGCCCCGCCCCCTCATCCTGCTGGGCAGCAACTGGCATGGTGTGGTAGACGGTTTTGCGCAGCATACGGACATGGGATCGTCCATCCGGGCGCTGGCCCAGGTGGCGGATACGGTCGAGGAAGCCATGTCATTGCTGAAAACCCGGCTCACTGCCAATGTGCTCTCCGAACCCCCGAACGACGGCGGATTGCAGAAACATTCCGCATTCCGCAATCTGCAATCCGAAATCCCACGATTGAAGGAGAAGAACCATGGCTGAGAAAATCACGCCCCGGAGTGAAGATTATTCCCGCTGGTACACCGACGTCGTGCGCGAGGCAGAATTAGCCGACTACGCGCCGGTGAAGGGCTGCATGATCATCCGCCCCTACGGCTACACGCTGTGGGAGAACATCAAGGCCGGGCTGGATCGCCGTTTCAAGGAAACGGGCCACGTCAACGCTTACTTCCCGCTCTTCATCCCCATGAGCTTCATCCAGAAAGAGGCCGAGCACGTGGCCGGGTTCTCCCCCGAGCTGGCCGTGGTCACCCACGCCGGCGGCAAGCAACTGGAGGAGCCGTTGGTGGTGCGCCCCACGTCGGAAACGATCATCGGCCACTCCTACGCGCAGTGGATCCGTTCCTACCGCGACCTGCCGCTGCTGATCAACCAGTGGTGCAACGTGGTGCGCTGGGAGATGCGCACGCGGCTCTTCCTGC
>JACNHM010000086.1 GCA_014383605.1 Chloroflexota bacterium | reverse complement strand
AGCTGGGGTTGGCCTCTGCCGCGACGGTGCAGATCGGCCACCGCTATGGCCTGCCTGTCAACGTCTACGGGCTGTCCACCAACGCCCACGTGCTAGACTTGCAGAGCGGCTACGAGCGGGCCCTCAACGCCGTAATCCCTGCGCTGGCTGGTGCAGACGAACTCTCCGGCATCGGCGAGATGGCGGCGGGCGTGGCCGGTTCCTACGCCCAAATGGTGTGCGACAACGAGATTGCCGCCAGCGTCCGCCGGCTGCGGCGGGGCTTTGCGGCGGACGAAGACGCGCTGGCCGTGGAGGTCATCGCAGCGGTGATGGACGGCTCGCGTAACTTCTTGGATCAGCGGCACACCGTACGTTACCTGCGGGCAGGGGAGGTGCTTTACACGCACCTGGCGGAACGACGCGCCTGGGAGGAGTGGGACCTGGCGGGACGAGAAGACATGGCCGAGCGGGCGCAGGCAGAGGCGGAGCGGCTGCTGGCTGAGCACGAGGTTCCGCCGCTGACTGAGGATCAGGAGCGAGAACTGCCAGAGATCATGCGGGAGGCTGAGCGAGAGTTGGTCTCTGGCTGAATGTCGTATCTACAAGAACGGAGTTTGTTCACCTCGTGCTCGCAGTGGACCCTAGTCCACTGCCCTGAGAGCGTAGGCGAGCGTCGAAAAGCGCTGGACGCCTACTTGGTCAGGCTCACAACGGACTACCGAGGCCGCTGGACTAGGGTTTGTCCTGAGTCTGTCGAAGGGTCCAGCGGGAGCAGTTGAAACAGTTACAAGCGACGGAGGTCATAAGGATGGTAGCGAAACCTATTCCCGTGATAGAGGTTAGCGGTACACACCGCGAAGTGGGTCAGCAAATTGGCGAAAAGATGAAGCCCCGGTTGCAGCGCATCCTCCCGCGGTTGCGCGGCAGCCTGCCCCCAGGCGTGGAGTGGAAGGACATGCTGCTCAAAGGCCGTCTCTGTCTGGCTCACAGCCGAGCTGCTTATCCACACTTCGTCGAAGAACTGGAGGGCATTGCCGAAGCGGCCGAGTTGCCTTTTGAGGAGGTCTTCCTGGGGATCTGTGAGGAACTGTGGGAGCCGGCAGCGTGGCAGGCCGATTTCCCCACCTTGGCCAAGGGCTGTACCGATTTCGCTGCCCGGGGCCAGGCCACTATCAACGGCGCTACCCTGGTGGCCCACACCAACGATCTCCCTCCTGAAACCGAGGAAGATGTGGTTATCCTGAGAGTGCAGGCCGGGGACGAACCCGAGTTCCTTGGGGTGTCCATCGCCGGGCTGGGTCTTAGCGCCGGGTTCAACGCGGCCGGCATCAGCATGACCGGAAACGCGGTCGCGTGCAGCGACATCCGTTCAGGTGTGCCACGCCTGTTGATTGCGCGCGCTATCCTGGCTGCGTCGCGCTTGGGGGAGGCAATGGATGCCTGCCTGCTTCCCCTTCGCGCATCGAACTACAACAACGTCATCGCCGACCCGAACGGTGAGATCTATAGCATGGAAGGGTCGGCCACTGATTGTGAGCCGATCTACATTGACGGTAACATCATGGCCCACACCAACCATTATCTCAGTTGGCCCATGCGCCGCTTTGAAGCCCACCGCAACTACATCGGCGGTTCGATCATCCGGCACAATCGCGCTATGCGCCTATTGCGTGAGAATTATGGGCGCTTGTCGCCGGAACTGTTCCAGAAGTTACTGGCCGATCATGTCAACTGCCCTACCTCCATCTGCAAGCACGCCGGCACGACGGTGACGGTGTTCAGCATCATCATCAACCTGAACGAGCTGCGCGCCTGGATCGGGCGCGGGCGTCCATGCCAGACAACTTACACTGAGCACATCCTGGACCCCTGGACCCCGCCAGAGGGTTGGCCCAGGCCGTACACCACCTCGTCCAAGTGATCGAACATCAACTGACCATCATCACCACCAACCTGTCCAGAGGCGAACCATTCTTGTCATTGCGAGCGCAGCGAAGCAATCTCCCTAGTTCATGAGCGTGTGAGATTGCTTCGTCGCTACCGCTTCTCGCAATGACGAAAGCCTAGCGGAATAGGCGAGGGTCTTTTTCTCGGAGCAGTTGAGTCAGGAGGTCTCAAATGCTGAGCAGAATCAAACATCTACTGGTTGGTCCCCCATTACCTACTCACCAGCTTGTGCACGAGCGATTGAATAAGATACGTGCTCTGGCCGCCTTTTCACCAGACGCGCTCTCGTCCATCGCCTATGCCAACCAGGAAATCTATCTTGGGCTGATCGTCGCGGGGAGCGCTGGCTTGACCCTGTCGCTGCCCATTGGGTTGGTCATCACCGGACTGCTGACCATCGTCGCCCTCTCCTACTTCCAGACTATCCACGGGTATCCTTCCGGCGGCGGCTCGTACATCGTGGCCCGCGCCAACCTGGGCACGTTGCCAGGGCTGATCGCGGCCGCCGCACTGCTTATAGATTACGTCCTGACTGCCGCCGTGAGCCTGACGGCTGGTGTGGCGGCGATTGCCTCGGCATTTCCTGCACTGTGGCCCCATCGCATCATTCTGGCGCTCCTGCTTCTGCTCATCATCGCCCTGGCCAACTTGCGCGGCCTGCGCGAGACGGGCACCCTGATGGCCATCCCGGTCTACCTGTTCCTGTTCACCTACCTGCCCATGCTGGCCTACGGCGTGGTACGCTTCCTGATGGGTGGACCGGGGTCGCTGGCCGCTGCCGCCCCGCCACCGAGCGAGCCGCTAACGGCGTTCCTGGTGTTGCACACCTTCTCGGCCGGCTGCACAGCGCTGACCGGGATCGAGGCTATCAGTAACGGGGTGCCCGCCTTCCAACCCCCTGAGGCGAAGAACGCCGGGCGGACGTTGATGGTCATGGCCTTATTGATGGGCCTGTTGTTCCTGGGCAGTATCGGGCTGACGCAATTCCTGGCCGTGGTCGCCGGGCCAGGGGAGACAATCCTCTCTGCGTTGGCGCGGCTGCTGCTGGGCAGCGGGCCGGCTTACGTGCTGATCCAGGCCACCACGATGCTCATTTTGACTGTGGCAGCCAACACCAGTTTCGCCGGTTTCCCCCGCCTGGCAGCGATTCTGGCAACCGATGGCTTCCTACCCCACCAATTGACCGGTCTGGGAGATCGGCTGGTCTTCGCCAACGGTATCGTGCTCCTGGCGGTAGCGACTGGTGTGCTGATCGTCGTCTTTGGTGGTGATAGCCACGCCTTGATTCCCCTATTTGCCGTGGGTGTATTCCTGGCCTTCACCCTATCCCAAGCAGGCATGGTGGTCCATTGGTGGCGCGAGCGTGGCACAGGGTGGTGGCTCAAGGCAGTCCTTAACGGCATTGGAGCCCTGGCGACAGGGATGACTGTCATCGTCATTGGAGTCAGCAAGTTTATCGAGGGAGCCTGGATCACTATTCTGCTAATCCCAGTGCTGGTCGCTGGTTTCCTCCGAGTCCGCGCCCACTACCGGAAAGTCG
>JACNHM010000088.1 GCA_014383605.1 Chloroflexota bacterium | reverse complement strand
CTTTCAGAGCTCGTTCCCGCTCCTCCCGGCTGGTCAGTCGGATCGGCTCCACCATTTTGATCTTCCAGGGTTCCGCCCAAGAACGGCGGCCGAATTGTTGGCCCATGGTTTTGAGTGTTGGATCGGTCATGTTGTTCCTCCTCCTTTTTTCAATTCTCTTCAATATTGGATACTCAGTGCTGGCCCTGATTATACCCTAACGGCAGCGTTTGCACAAATGCACACCGCCCCGCTTTCTTCACTTCGACCGGCGCCGGTGTGCGAAGGTCTCTGTCTGTGAGCACACTAGCCGGTCGGTGAGATAGACACAGGGCCTTAGCTGAATGTCATGGAGTTGATTTGACAGAAGAAGAAAAATATGCTATGATAATGCGCGTAGGACGCAGTAAGTTTTTGTTTGGAGTTCAAACGATGAACCGCACGAGCTTCTTACCGCGTTGGGCGGTTCGTTGAGTTGTACAGCAGTTCAGGGTGTAATCACCACAGGCTGGCAAGCAGAACCAAAGAACAAACTCACTCCGACCTACAGCATATCACAACAAGGGAAGGAGGCGTGACAGCCAGTGAGTGAAAGAATGACCGGTACGGTAAAGTGGTTTAGCGGCCAAAAAGGCTACGGTTTCATTCAGCGCGAAGGCGGCGACGATGTGTTCGTCCACTTCTCGGCTATCCAGGGCGATGGTTTTCGCAACCTGGAGGAAGGCGACCAGGTGGAGTTCACTATCGAGGACAGCCCCAAAGGCCCCCAGGCCGCCAATGTGGTGAGGCTCTGAGCCTAAGAGAACCACAATAACACACAAGCCCCGGCGATCACGATCCTCGCCGGGGCTTGTATTTTTCTCAGACCCTAAGGGTTTTCTGAAATCCTTAGGGTCTCTGTGACTGTCAGACAGCGCCAAGCACCAGTACAGCGTTCTGTCCACCCAGGCCAAAACTATTGGACGCGGCCACTTTGACCTCGGCCTGGCGGGCCTCGTTGGGCACGTAGTCCAGGTCGCACTCAGGGTCGGGCGTTTCGTAGTTGATGGTGGGGTGAATGATCCCCTCCTGGATGCTCATAACGCAGGCTATAGCCTCCACTGCGCCAGTCGCGCCCATCAAGTGCCCAATCATGGATTTGGTCGAACTGATTGGGATCTCGTAGGCGTGTCTTCCATAGGCCGTCTTGATGGCTTTGGTTTCGGCCAGGTCCCCCAGAGGGGTGCTGGCCGCGTGGGCGTTGATGTAGCCGACGTCCTCAGGCTCCACGCCGGCATCGGCCAGGGCGCGACGTATGGCCAGGGCGGCGCCGTTCCCTTCGGGGTCAGGCGCTATCATGTGGAAGGCATCGTTCGAAACGCCTGCTCCCAATACCTCGGCATAGATGCGGGCGCCGCGGGCCTGGGCGTGGGCTAAGCTCTCCAGAATGAGCATCCCGCTGCCCTGAGCCCCGACAAACCCCTCGCGGTTAGCTTCGAAGGGACGCATCGCCCGCTCCGGCTCGTCATTATAGTTGGTGGCCAGAGCACGCATGGCGGTAAAACCGGCCAACATCGTCTGGGATATCATGCTCTCCGTCCCACCAGTGATCATCACCTCGGCCGCACCTCGCCGAATCACCTCAGTGGCGTCGCCAATGGCCTGCGTGGCCGCGGCGCAGGCCGTGCAGACCGTACCGTTATGCCCTCGCACCCGGTACTTCTCGGCGACGAAATACGAGGCCATGTTGGGCCACAGTCGCACGACTTGAAAGGGAGACAGTCGCCCCGATTCCCGGCCCATCAGTTGCATGGTCACCCGTTCCGTCTCCTCTATGCTGCTCCCGCCCGCCGTCCCGATCAACACGCCGATCCGGTCCCGGTCTTCTTGTTCCAGGTCGAGGCCGGCGTCTTCCAGCGCCTGGCCAGTGGCAATGACCGCGATCTGGCTGGCAAGAGCCATGTGGCGGGTCTTTTTGAGGGGGATAAACTGGAGCGGGTCGAATCCCTTTAGCTCCCCGGCGATTTGACAAGCCCAGGGGGTGGCGTCGAACACTGTGATGCGCGCTACCCCAGAGCGGCCGGCCTTGAGCGCGTCCCACGTCTCAGCCACCGTATGGCCGACCGGGGTGATCGCGCCCATACCGGTAATCACCACGCGCTGGTGGGGATTACGACTCGTAGCATGGTTCGCTGGCTTGTTCATAGTTTTACCTCCATGAGATTTGATAGGCGCACTGAACCCTAAGTGTTGATCAGGTCTTCCGCCAGGGCGATGGCTCCCCACAGGGGCGCGTCGTCGCCCAGCGCGGCGGGTACCACGTCAAAGTGAACCTCTGGCAGGGCCGTTTCGCGGGCGGTGCGGCGCACTACCTCCCAAAATCGCTCGCCTGCTTTGGTCACGCCGCCGCCCAGCACGAAGCATTGGGGGTTCATCAGATTAGCCGCGTTGCCGATGCCCATCCCCAGCCCCCAGGCTGCAACTTCCAACGCTTCCCAGGCCAGGTCGTCTCCCTGAGCTGCTGCCTGGGCTACCAGCTTGGCGGTAATCGCCTTTAAGTCATCCCCAACCAGAGCGCGCAGGATCCGGCCTCGGTCTGGCTGCGCCTTCAGCCATTCGCGGGCGCGTTGGGCGATGTAAGGCCCCGAGGCCAGCCGCTCGACGCAGCCCCGCTTGCCACACAGGCAGACCGGGCCGGTTGGATCCACGACTGTGTGGCCGATCTCGCCGGCCATCCCGTCTGCGCCGCGCCAGGGCTGCCCGTTCAGGATCCAGCCCCCGCCGACGCCAGTACTTACTGTGATGTACATCAGGCTGTCGTAGCCCTGCCCCGCGCCAAAGCGATGCTCGCCCAGAGCCCCCGCGTTGGCGTCGTTGTCCACGGCGGCGGGCGCCCCCAACCGCTCCTCTAGCCACTCCCGCAGCGGCATCCCCTCCCAGCCGGGTACGTGGTGGGACAGCAGCACCAGGCCCCGGACCGCGTCCACCAGCCCGCCGAAACTGACCCCCACTGCAGCCAGAGGCGCCTTGGCTTCCCCTCCAGAATTGGGGGGGACTGAGGGAGGGCTGGCTTCCCCCCCAGAGTTGGGGGGGATTGAGGGGGGGCTGGCCAGCATTTCTCGCGCCAGCTCCATCATGATCTCCAGGTCGCTCTGGGCGTTGCTGCCGGGCGGTGAGGGGAGCATCCTATGAGCCTGCCAGCGGTTCTCACCGGCTGCGGCCAGGCCCGCCGTAAGCTTGGTGCCGCCGAAATCCAGGGCCAGGAGAAGCTGTTCCCGCTTCACATTCACCCCATCCCCTGGCGTATGACGACGAAGATGGTGTGAAGAACCACCCATTGGCCGTCCTCAGCGTGCTGCATGGCATCGGGGTGCCGGGAATCGGCGGGCACGATCACGCACACGTCCACCTTCTCTTTGAGCTTACCGCCCTCGAAGGCCGTGATGCCGATGGTGGTGAGGCCGCGCTCCCGCGCCACGTCCATAGCTCGCAGCACATTGGGCGAGTTGCCGCTGGAACTGATGGCTATGGCCAC
>JACNHM010000089.1 GCA_014383605.1 Chloroflexota bacterium | reverse complement strand
GCCGCGCCAGTCGCTCGGCCAGCGTCTTTCTCATCGCCTGGGCGGCCTCCCGCACGCCACGCCGCCAGCGCTGCCACCAGGCCCGCAGCCGCAGCCAGAGCAGGGTCAGCCGTCCCCACGGCAACTGCACGCCTCTCCCTCGCAGGAAGATCACCAGCGCATAGGTGACGATGACCGCCATCAGCAGCCAGAAGAATGCCCCGCCGAGCCATTCCGGCAGCCCGCGTGCCGTTTCGGCGGGTGGCACGAACAGTTGCGGCGGCTCCAGCGGCACACGTTCCTGTGTCACTGGCTTATCGCTCAGTCCCAGCGCCGAAAACAGCCAGCCGAGCAGCGTGCTGAACAGCGTGAGGATGTAGAACAGGATGGTGTACACCAGGTTGCTGAGGAACAGAACGGCCACTTGCAGCCAGTAGCCGAGCCGCCAGGTGGAGCCCAGGGGCAGCAGCGCGGCCAGAGCGCCGACGATCAGTACCAGGAGCAGGGTGAAGCGGGGCCAGCGGCGCACTACGGCGCGCTCGCCTTCGATGTGCTCTGTCTGCCATCTGGCCCGCAGCACGGCCAGGCGGCCCAGGCTCATCAGCAGCAGCCCCGCCAGGAAGTAGACGACGAGAGCTCCGATCATCAGCGGTGCCAGGTCGAGGTGGGCGAGGCCGAACATGCGCCAGCCGGCACCGGGTTGGAGCTTAAGCCGCGACAGCGCCGCGCAGGCGACGAGGATCACGCCGCCCCACATCCAGCGCCGGGCAAAGCGGCCCAGGATAGCCGTGCGCGAGGTGCCGTAGGCCAGCGGCGCTCGCCAGTCAGAGGTGCTGTACCTGTCCGGGGGGGCGGTCAATTCGTCCGGCTGCAGCGCCAGCTTCTGGAAGATGTTGCCGTTGCTGATCCCTTCCGCCCAGGCCAAAGCCGCCAGCACACTAACGGTGATGAATTCGAGGTCGAAGAAGGACTGGGGCGCACGCAGCCAGCGCCAGAGGTCATAGAGATCAGGCCAGACGTCGCGCAGCAGCCACAGCAGCAGCCGCACGATCACCAGCCACACCACCAGTTCGGCCAACCGAAAGCCGAGGGTGCGCCGCTGTCGTCGCCGGGGGTGCGCCAGCCAGGTGGTCGTGTACACCGCTTCCAGTGCCACCAGGAAGAGCAGCGGCAGCACGTAGCCTGCCTGCCACTGCGGCGCAATGACCTGCCCGATAGCCAAGGGTCCCGCCAGCAGGGCTGTGACCAGCGTGGCGATCAGGAGCGGCCGGATCAGGCTGCGATTCCAGACGCTGTCCATCGTGTCCATCATTGCCGCCATCCGTCCATGTCCCGCTTGTTGGCCACCTGGAAAGCGAGGAAGCCGAGCTGCCGGGCGCGCTGGCGGATCAGCCCAAATTGCCCGTGCGGCTCCACGACGACGAGCACGACGTTAAGGCCCCGGCGACAAAGCTGGTGCAGCGCTCGACAGGTCTCCTCGTCGCCGGTGGGGGTGATGGCCACCACCGTATCGCCCCAGGAGAGGGGCAGGCTGGCCCGCTGTATCCAGACGCGGAAGGGCTCTGTGTCCCGCGGTTCGACCCGCGCCAGCACTTCCAGCGCTTTCATGAGATGCAGACGCCCCGGCCGGGGTGGCAGCGGCAGCGGCGTGCCGTCTCCGTTTCCCTCAGCGCCTTTGCCGTTCTCGGCCACTGGATCGCGGCCGTTGGTCATCAGCCCCACCGCCTGTCGCTGCGCCACCAGGTGGCTGGCAATGGAGGCGGCGACGACGATGGCCCACTCAGACCTATCAATGCGCCGCCGCGGGTCATATTCTCTCTGGTTCAGGTTGAGGAAGATGGCCGTTTGCAGCGAGATGGCCGGCTCGTATTGTTTGACCAGCAGCGCTTCCTGGCGAGCGCTGGCCTTCCAGTGGATGCGGCGCAGCGAATCGCCGCCGCGGTAGTCGCGCACGCCGCTGACCCGCGCCGGGTCTTCGAAGATGCGCTGGCGGGACTTGATGGTGCCGAAGGGGGACCGGGAAGGGAATCCCAGGCGGGTCAGAGGGATGATCTCGGGGTAGACGGTCAGGTGATCGGTGATGGCCTCGCGCCGCTCGGCCTCGGCGAAGCCGAAGAGGTCGCCGCTGGTCACGCAGAGCGGGCCGAGGGGGTAGTAGCCGCGGCGGCGGCAATCCAGCTCGTAGCGGATGCTGCTGCGCTCCCGCGGGCGGAGGCTGGTCACGCGGCGCACGAAGCTGGGCGCGTGCAGGACGAGGGGCACGGTTTCGTGGATGCGCAGCCAGGGAATAGGCAGCAGCGCACCGTTGCGCAGTTCCAACTCCACCGTCACCCGTTCTCCCAGGAAGGCGTGGTCGGTGAAGCGGCGCTGTACCTCGACGGTGCGCAGCCCCCGCGCCGTCCACCAGCGGGAGCCCACGTAGACGCCGAAGAGCACGTAGACGAGATAGAAGACGAAGTCCAACCGCAGCAGGACGGCGATCAGGAACAGGAGGAGGATGAGGAAGGGTATTCCCGTCATTCAAATCTCAAATCCAAAGCTCAAAGTCCAAAACAGGATCGAGAAGCATCATTGGGATTTGGACATTGGAAGTTGGTCATTGAAGTTCGCCAATCTCCAGCTTCACTTCATCCAGAATGTCCGCCAGGATACGGCTTGCCGTTCTGCCGCGCAAGGCACTTTCGGGGTGGAGGATGCAGCGGTGGGCCAGGGTCAGCGGCATCAGTTCCTTGACGTCGTCGGGCAGGACGTAGTCGCGGCCGCGCAGCGCCGCCAGGGCCTGCGACGCTTTGTACAGCGCCAGGCTACCCCGCGGGCTGGCCCCCAGGATCAGATCGGGATGCTGCCGCGTGCTGTGCACCAGCCGCACGATGTAGTCGCGCACGGTGTCGTCCACATGGACATCCCACACGCGCTCGGCCAGCCGCGGCAACTCGCCGCCGTCCACCACCGGCGGCAGCGTCTCGATGGGGTGCTGGCGGCGCAGGTGCAGCAGCATCTGGCTCTCGCTCTCCAGGTCGAGATAGCCCAGGTTGAGCTTGAGCAGGAAGCGGTCGAGCTGCGCTTCCGGCAGGGGGAAGGTGCCCTCGTACTCGATGGGGTTCTGCGTGGCCATGACCAGGAAAGGGCGGGGCAGCGTGCGGGTGACGCCGTCCACGGTGATCTGGCGCTCGCCCATGCACTCCAGGAGCGCCGACTGCGTGCGGGGCGTGGCGCGGTTGATCTCGTCGGTCAGCAGGATGTGAGCGAAGGCTGGGCCAGGCATGAAGTCAAACTCTCGCGTCTTCTGATTGAAGACGCTGACGCCGGTGACGTCGTTGGGCAGAAGGTCGGGCGTGCACTGCAGCCGCTTGAAGGTCACGCCCAGGGAGACGGCCATGGCGCGGGCCAGCATCGTCTTGCCCACGCCGGGCACGTCTTCGATGAGCACGTGTCCCTCGCACAGCAGCGCCACCATCAACAACTCGACGGCGTGCCGCTTGCCGACGATCACCCGCTCCACGTTGTCAATGATTTG
>JACNHM010000090.1 GCA_014383605.1 Chloroflexota bacterium | reverse complement strand
CTACGGCTTCCTGAACGATCCGCCGCCCTACTCCCCCTGCAGCTACGGCGAGTTCCCAGGCGTGCTGGAGCGCTATGTGCGGGACGAACCGGTGCTAACCCTGGAGGAGGCCATTCGCAAGATGACCTCCTTCCCTGCTCAACGGTTCGGGCTGATGGATCGGGGAGTGCTACGACCTGGAGCGTGGGCTGACGTCGTCGTCTTTGACCTGGAGCGGATCCACGACCGGGCGACCAATCTGTACCCCCACACCTATCCCTTCGAAAATTACCCGCACCGCTACCCGGAGGGGATTGACTACGTCTTTGTGAACGGGGTTCTGGTGATAGAGAGAGAAATGCACACCGGTGCCTTACCGGGCAAGGTTCTGAGACTTCGAAGCTCAGCGCCGAGCTAAAGCTCGACGCTAAAAGAGCAAAGCCCCCTTCGGGGGCTGGATTTCAGCCCGCAGGGCTTTGTTCTTTCAGCCCAGTGCTTCAGCGCTGGGCGTGCTGGGCGACGCCGCGAGGAATCTCTTATGAAACATCCTGTCTTGGACCTGGAAACACTGCTCAGAGTCCCCTATGTCGAGCCCTATACCGGTTTTGATCTCTCGCCTGACGGAACGCAGATCGCTTTCTCCTGCAACCCAACCGGCCAGTGGGAGATCTATTCTATGCCTCTGGCTGGGTCTGCTCCACCGCGGCAGATCACCAGCGGGCCAGGAGCCAAATTTGCTCCACAGTGGTCGCCCGATGGGGGGCGTCTGGCCTACGTCCTGGATCTGGACGGGGGCGAATTGTTCGACATCCATGTTTACGATTCTGTCACGGACCAGCATCGCAACTTGACCCCATACACCCCTGACGCCATCATGCCCAGCTACAGTTGGTCGCCCGATGGTTCTCGCATTGCTTTCGTATCCGACCGCTCCGGCCGCTTTGACACTTACGTGATGCCGGCCTACGGCGGCTCAGCTCGTCTCGTGCTCAGTCTCCCCTATCCCGACTGGAAGGTCCACTGGTCGCCCGATGGTCACTGGTTGGCCGTGGTCACAGTGGCCCAAGGCCAGGACTACTGGACTTTCATCGTGCCGGCGGAGGGAGGTGAGCCTAACTGTATCTCCGACCCTACTGGCCCCATCCATGCCAAAGATGCCTCTTGGTCCCCGGACAGCTCCCACATCGCCTTCGCCTCCAACGTGCACGGCTACTTCGACATTGGCGTCTACGAATTGGCAACAGGTCAGATCACCTGGGTGACGGAGGGGAATGGAAGCAAAAAACAACCAGCCTGGTCTCCCGACGGTCAGCGACTGGCCTACGTAGTGAACCATGGTCCCGTGACCGAGTTGGCGGTGCTGGAACTGGAGAGTGGGACCGTGGTGACTTACCAAATTAAGCCGGGCGTTCACTACTTGCCCCGCTTCACTCGCGATGAATCACATCTGGCCTGCATCTTTGACAGCCCCCACCACCCCTGCGACTTGTGGCTGTTATCCCTAGCCGATGGCTCTCAACGACAACTGACCAACTCCTTGCCGCCCGGTCTGCAGGACGCCCCGTTTACTACGCCGACGCTTGTCCGCTACCCCAGCCTGGACGGGCAAAGCGTGCCCGCGCTGCTCTACCAGCCCCGGCAAGCCGAAGGGCCTGTCCCTGCGGTGGTGTATGTCCACGGCGGTCCCAACTGGCTGACCCAGGTCACTTGGGATCCCCTGCTGCAACACATGGTCAGCCGGGGATGGGCGGTGCTGGCCCCTAACTACCGGGGATCCACCGGCTATAGTCGGGATTGGCAACTGGCCAACCGCTTCGACCTGGGAGGCGGCGACACGGAGGACGTGGTCGCTGGAGCCGATTATCTGGTCAGTCAGGGAATTGCCGACCCCGCCCGCATCGCTGCCACCGGTCGCAGTTACGGCGGCTACCTGACCATGACCAGCCTGACCCAGTACCCCGACCGCTGGGCGGCCGGGTCGGCGGTGGTGCCTTTTCTCAACTGGTTCACCGGTCACGCCAACTCGCGAGAAGACCTGCAGCACTGGGACCTGGAGAACTTTGGAGACCCGGAGAAGGACTACGACCTGTACTACGAGCGTTCGCCGTTCTTCTTTCTGGATCGCATCACCGCGCCGGTGCAACTGATCTGTGGAGCCCACGATGTGCGCTGCCCGGCCAGAGAGTCCACCCAGGCCCACGACGCACTAGAAGCGCTGGGGAAGCCGTGTGACTTGGTTCTGTATCCTGACGAGGGACACACTTTCTTAAAGACCGAGAACGTGATGGATGCCAAGAAGCGCCGTGTTGCTTTTCTGGCAGAGATATTGGGAAGGGCATGAAAGGTGTCATTGCGAGGGCGTAGCCCGAAGCAATCTCCAGCCCACAACGGAGGGGATTGCTTCGCTCCCTGCGGTCGCTCGCAATGACATAGAGTGACCTAGAAGAGGAGGAGCAATATGGTCCGGCTCACCGTTTTAACCGACGAAGAAGTGGAGGCGATTCATCAGGCTACGTTACGTATCCTCGGTGAAGTTGGCATTGTGCTAACGCAGCCGGAGGCACGCGAGGTTCTGGTCGGGGCAGGAGCCACGGTGCGAGACGACCGGGTCCTGTTGCCACCTGACCTGGTCGAGAGGGCGGTGGCCCAGTGTCCACGAGAGGTGGCCATTCGTGGCCGTAGTGGAGATACTGTGGTTCTGGGAGACGGCAATCTGCACTGGCACAACCTTGGCGGGGCACGCGACGTCTACGATCCCCACACAGGCCAACGCCGCCCGGCCACGGTGCAGGACGTGCGCGATAGCGCACGCCTTCTCAATGCGTTGGACGGCGTCACCACTATCACCCCTTTCTTCACCCCCCAGGATGTGCCTGGGCCGCTGATGTCGCTGGCCATGTACCGGCACACTCTGCCCCACACCACCAAGCCGGTTCAAGGACCAGGCGCACAGACCGCCTCCGAGGTGCGCTACGTCGCTCGGATGGCTGCCATAATCGGCCCACCTGCCGAGGTGCTCACCCTGGGTATCTCCCCCGTTAGCCCGCTGACCTTCCCCGACGACGTGGCGGAGGCGATGATGGAAACCGCTCGGTTGGGAGTGCCACTGGGACCGCTGCCGTGCCCCACTGCCGGGGCCACCGCGCCGATGTCGCTGGCTGGGTCGCTGGCGCAGCAGAATGCAGAAGTGCTGGCTTCGGTGGTTTTAGCTCAGTTGGTGCACCCAGGGCTGCCCAGCGTTTACTGCGGACGGCTGGCTATGATGGAGCCCAGAACGGGGGTGTCCGTGTGGGGAGGAGTGGAGTTGGGGCTGGTCTCTGCCGCGACGGTGCAGATCGGCCACCGCTACGGCCTGCCCGTCAACGTCTACGGGCTGTCCACCAATGCCCACACACTGGATCTGCAAAGCGGCTACGAGCGAGCCCTCAACGCTGTCATCCCCGCGCTGGCGGGGGCAGACGAACTCTCCGGCATTGGCGAGATGGAAGCGGGCGTGGCCGGTTCCTACGCCCAAATGG
>JACNHM010000191.1 GCA_014383605.1 Chloroflexota bacterium | reverse complement strand
TGATCAGCTCCAGGTCAGTGTTGCAGATGCCCGCCAGCGTGACCCGCACCAGCGCCTCGCCCGGCGGCGGCTCCGGGTCGGGATAGGCGGGATCGAACCTCAGTCCTTCGTCGCAAAGCAAGGCACGCATGATACCCTCCATCAAGCCTGTCGCAATGATAGCAGACCTTGGCCGAACTGTCAACCAACGACGTGCCCGCTTGACACCTGAGGCCATCTCGAATAGAATGGGGCAACGGCAGACAGCCCGGCACACTCGGTGCCTCACCACACTCCAACGGAGGTCTCTCATGTCCCCTGTCTACGCTGGCCGATACCTCAATGTCAACCTCACCAACGGCACGTGGCGCCAGGAACAGATCGCCGACGATGACGTGCGGCAGTTCCTGCTGGGCAGCGGCTACGCCGCCTGGCTGCACCACCAGACGATGGACGCCGCCCTGCCGCCGCTGGACACCGCCAGCCCGCTCTACGTCTTCAACGGCCTCTTCACCGGCAGCGTCGCCCCCACTGGTTGCCGCACCACCTGGTGTGGCCGCTCGCCGCTCACTGGTATCTGGGGCGAATCCAACGTTGGCGGCCATTGGGGCGCGGCGCTGCGCGCCGCCGGCTACGACGGCCTCGTCGTCACCGGCCGCGCCGAACACCCCGTCTATCTGTGGATGGATGGCCGCGCTGGAACCATCGAACTGCGCCGCGCCGGGCATCTCTGGGGTCAGGACTGCCACGCCGCGCACGGTATGCTGCTGGCCGAGACCGACGCCAAGGCACAGGTGGCGGTCATCGGCCCGGCAGGGGAGAACCTGGTGCACTACGCCGCCGTGATGATCGGCGGCCCGCTGCAGGCCCGCGCCGCCGGCCGCGGCGGCACGGGCGCGATCATGGGCTCGAAAAATCTCAAGGCCATCGTCGTGCGCGGCGGCCGCGCCCGGCCGGCGTACCACGACGCCGACGGCTTCCGCCAGGCGGTGAAGGCGGCCAACCACTGGATCCAGGACAATTCCCTGGCCATGAGCAAGCTGGGCACGGCCGGCGGGCTGGCCGGAGCCGAGGCGGCGGGCGATCTGCCGGTGCAGAACTGGCGCGGCGGCAGTTGGAGCGAGGGCGCGCAGCGCACCACCGGGCAGGCGCTGGCGGAGACGCTTTTCAGCGCACACCACCGCTGCTTCGCCTGTCCCATCGGCTGCGGCAAGCAGGTGGAGATCAAGGAAGGGCGCTACGCCGGCCTGCAGGCGCACAGCCCGGAGTACGAGACTCTGGCCGGCTTCGGCGGCCTGCTGCTCAACGACGACCTGCACAGCATCGTTGTCATGGATCACCTCTGCAACCGCTACGGGCTGGACACTATCTCCACCGCCGCCAACATCGCCTTCGCTTTCGAAGCCTACGAGAAGGGGCTGCTGAGCGAAGAGGATACCGGCGGGCTGGAGCTGCGCTGGGGCGACGCCGCGGCAGCCATCGAACTGATCCAGCGCATCGCCCGCCGCCAGGGACTGGGAGACCTGCTGGCCGACGGCGTGCGGGCCGCCGCCGCCCGGCTCGGCCCGGAGGCCGAGCGCTTCGCCCTGCACGTCAAGGGTCAGGAGTTCCCCTACCACGACCCGCGGGCCTTCGTCAGCATGGCCGCCAACTACGCCACGGCCAATCGCGGCGCCTGCCACCTGGAGGCGCTGAGCTACTGGCGAGGCTATGGCATTCAGGTGCCGGGGCTTTCGCACTTCGGCGAAACCGACGATGGCGCCTTTGACCGCCACGACAGCCGCGGCAAAGGGGCCATGGCCGCCCGCTATCAGGACTACATGGCGGTCTACAATCCCTTGGGGTTATGTAAATTCATCATCAAGGGGCTGACCGGGCCGGAGATGGTGGCCGAGTGGGTCAACCTGGCGCTGGGCTGGGACTGGACGACCGGAGACGTCTTCCACACGGGGGAGCGCATCTTCAACCTCAAGCGGCTGATCAACGCCGGCTACGGCATCGGCCGCGCCGACGATACGCTGCCGCAGCGCTTTCTGAGCGAGCCGCGGCCCTCCGGCGGCGCGGCGGGCGCGCTGCCCGATCTGGAGCTGATGCTGGAGGAATACTACGCCACCCGCGGCTGGGACCCTGCCAGCGGCCACCCCACCACCGCCAGGCTGGGGGAGTTAGGGCTTCAGACCTGACAGGTTTTGGAAACCTGTCAGGTCTCGTCCAGCAGGCTGCCGATGAAGCCGCGCTGGCCGCGCAGGAAGTCGCCCATAGGCATGGCCCGCTTGCCTGCCAGTTGCACTTCTTCCAGCAGCAGCAGCCCTTCGCCCGTGCCCACCGCCGCTCCATCATCCCACGCCACCACCCGACCTGGCTCTGCCGCCGCCGCAGGCAAGGATCGCACCCTCAGCAGCTTCAGCGGCTGGCCGTTCCAGAAGGTGGTGGCCCCCGGCCAGGGCTGGTAAGCCCGCACTTGACGGGCGATCTGCTCCGCTGGCTGCGTCCAGTCCACGCGCCCGTCGGCCTTGCGGATCATCGGCGCGTAGGTCGCCAGCTCGTCGTCCTGGGGCTGCGGCTCGACCTCGCCGGCCAGCCAGCGGGGCAGCGTCTCCGCCAGCAAGCCCGCGCCCAGCTCCGCCAGTTTCCCCGTCAGCGTGCCCGTGGTATCCTGCGGCCCGATGGGACAGGCGGCCTGGCTGAGGATGGGGCCGGTGTCCATGCCCGCATCCATGAGCATGATGGTCACGCCGGTCTCGGCGTCGCCGGCCAGGATGGCCGCGGGGATGGGCGCCGCGCCGCGGTAGCGGGGCAGGTGCGAGCCGTGCACGTTCAGGCAGCCGTGGGGCGGGATGTCCAGCACCGCTGGCGGCAGGATGAGGCCATAGGCGGCGACGACGATGACGTCGGGGGCCAGCGCGGCCAGGGCGGCCACCGGCTCCGGCTGACGCAGCGTGGTCGGCTGCAACACAGGAATGCCGTGCCCTGCGGCCAAGCGTTTGACGGGCGAAGCGGTCAACTGGCGACCGCGGCCGGCCGGGCGGTCGGGCTGCGTCGCCACACCGACCACCTCGTGGCCGCCGGCCAGCAGCGCGGCCAGCGTCGGCACGGCGAAGTCAGGCGTGCCCATGAAGACAACGCGTGCGGTCATGTTGGCACCTCGAGGCATGAGACGTGATCCGTGAAACGTGATGCGCGATGGCGTCATTGTAGCACAGGCATGGTCAGGGGGCAAGCCGCGGTCAGTTTGCCGTCGGGCAGGTGTCTTGCAGATGATGCGATGATGTGGTACAATGCGACCACGCTGTCGGAAACTTGCGGCCGACAGATTCGTATGGGTAAGAGAGGGGCTGACGAGGCTCGTCGCCTCCCAGGACGCAGCACTGGCTGCGAGATCATAGCCAAGGAGGGTGTGAATGAACGAGAAGCTGGAACCATTGGAAGAGGCCATGGAGGACGTGGCCGAGACGGCGGAGGAAGCGGTGCAGCAGACCGAGGATCTGGCCGCGGCCGTCGCTGCGGAAGCGACTGAGGCGGCAGAAGAGGCTGGCGAAGCCATCAAGGAAGTTGCGGAGGCTGCCGAGGAAAAGGCCGAAGAAACCGCCGAGACCTTCGAAGAAAAGTTCGAACATGTTGTGAGCGAGGCGGGCAACTTCCTGGCCCGCAACATCACCGATGATCCCGAAGCTGACGACAACGACAGGCTGTGGAGCTTCTTCGCCTACCTCAGCCAGTTCATCGTCCCCATCATCGTGCCCGTGCTCATGCTGGTGCTGGATCCGAACAAGGATCGTCCCTTTCAGAAACACCACGCCGTGCAATCGCTGGCTTTCCTGGTGCTGGAAGCGATCTACGAGATCCTGGCGGCCATCATCTTCAGCGTGTTCACGGCGATCACCGGCGGCTGCCTGGGCTGCGTGCTGTGGGTGATCTTCCTGGTGCCCATCGTGGCCGCCATCTACTACGCCTACCTGGCCTACCAGGGCAAGCGCTTCGACATCCCCTACGTGACCAGATTCATGCGCGAGCAGGGCTGGCTGTAGGCCGAAGCGATGGCTGCAAGCAACTGCAGGGGCGGGCCTTGCGCCCGCCCTTTGCCGCGCCCCTGGGAGCCACAACCCACCGTAGGGGCAGGCCTTGCGCCCGCCCTTTGCCGCGCCCCTGGGAGCCACAACCCACCGTAGGGGCAGGCCTTGCGCCCGCCCTTTGCCGCGCCCCTGGGAGCCACAACCCACCGTAGGGGCAGGCCTTGCGCCCGCCCTGGGCAACCGCAAGGGTTGCCCCTACACATCACCCGCCTTTCGACCACGCGACCACCAGACCATGACCAGATTGCCTTTTTCTCGCTTCTGGATATAATCCAGGCCGGGCGTCCATCGCCACCACCACAACGTCCAGGAGCAAACCGTGCCCGTGCCAACCAAACGCTGGCAAGTGTATCCGCCGCTGCCCGACAGCCTGCGGGCCCGTTTCCCGCACCTCTCTCCCCTCGTCCTGCAGATCCTCTACAACCGCGGCATCACCGACGCGGCCGAGGTGGAGACCTTCCTGGGCGGTCGCCTGGTCTTCGACAATCCCTTCCGGCTGCAGGGCATGAACGAGGCGGTGGCCCGCATTCGCCAGGCCGTCGGCGGCGGCGAGCCCATCGCCGTCTACGGCGACTTCGACGCCGACGGCGTGACGGCCACGGCGCTGCTGACACAGACGCTGGAAGCGCTCGGCGCACAGGTGCAGCCGTACATTCCCCACCGCGTGGACGAAGGGTACGGGCTGAACAAAGGCGCGCTGAGCAAGCTGGCCCGCCAGGGCGTGCGGCTGGTGATCACCGTGGATTGCGGCATCCGCTCGGTGGAGGATGTGGCCCACGCCCGGCAGCAGGGGCTGGACGTCATCGTCACCGACCATCACTCGGTGGGGCCAGAGCTGCCGCTGGCAGTGGCGGCCATCAACCCCAAGCGAAAAGACTGCCCTTATCCCTTCAAGGAACTGGCCGGCGTGGGAGTAGCCTTCAAGCTGGCGCAGGCGCTGCTGCGGGTGGAAAGCTCCATGCGCCGCCGCGGCGCGCCCGCTATCCCGCTGCGGGAAGAAGATCTGTTGGACCTGGTGGCCGTCGGCACCGTGGCCGACGTCGTGCCCCTGCTGGGGGAAAACCGGCATCTGGTGCAGCGCGGGCTGGAGCGGCTTAACCCCTCCCCGCCGCAAGGGCCGGAGGGCCAGGGACAGCGCTACGACTACCCTCAGCGGACAGGGCTGCGGGCGCTGATGCAGAAAGCCAACGTGAAGCCGGGCAAAGTGAGCGCCATGGACATCGGCTTCAGACTGGGGCCGCGGCTGAACGCCGCCGGCCGGCTGGAAAGCGCCATGCTTAGCTACGATCTGTTGCGGACCACAGACGATGCGGTGAGCGGTGAATTAGCGCAGAAGCTGGATGACCTGAACCGCCGCCGCCAGAAGCTCACCCTGGAGACGCAGGAACAGGCGCGGGCGCAGATCGAGGAAGAAGGAGCGGACGCTTTCCTGCACCTGGTGGCCCGCGAGGACATCCTGGCCGGCATCGCCGGGCTGGTGGCCGGCCGCCTGACCGAAGAGCTGTACCGGCCAACGGTGGTGGTGGAATGGGGCCAGAAGCTGAGCCGCGGCTCGGCCCGCAGCATCCCCGAATTCAACATCACCGCCGCCCTGGACCGCTGCGGCGACCTGTTGGAGCGGCACGGTGGGCACGCCGCCGCCGCCGGCTTCACGGTGAAGACCAAGAACCTGCCCCTGCTCAAGGCCAGGCTGCAAGAGATCGCCGCCGAAAAACTGGCCGAAAAGGAATTAACGCCCACGCTGTCCATTGACGCCGAGGTCAGGCTGGACGAGTTGAACTGGGCGACGTACGAGCTGTTGCAGCAGTTCGAACCGTGTGGCTACGCCAACCCCGCGCCGCTGTTCTTGAGCCGTAGCGTGCAGGTGCGGGATCGTCGCCGCGTGGGCAGCGACGGCAAGCACCTGAGGCTGACCCTCAGCGACGGGGGCACGGCGTGGGACGGTATCGCCTTCCAGCAGGGCGAGTGGGCAGAGGGAATGCCCGAACGCATTGACGTGGCCTACACGCTGGAAGTGAACGAATGGAATGACCGGCTGCGGCTGCAATTGAACGTGCAGGATCTGCAGCCCAGTACTGCATAGGAGATGACACTGATGCTCATGGCCCGAGTCCGGCTGGACACAGAAGGACGCCTGGCGCTGCCCGGCGAGGTGCTGACAGCGCTGGCCCTGCTTCCTGGTGATGACCTCTACTTCGTCATCCACGGCAGCTACGTGATCCTCACCACAGAGCCAGAGGAGTACGCTCCCTACCTGATTGAGGCAAGCCAGCAAGGCGCCCAGTTCCCCGACCGTCTCTCGTTGCCCGAGGATTGGCAGGGGTGGGAGGAATGGGAAGAGGAGACACGGCAATGACAGCAACGATGGAGCGTTCTTCTGGCGGCTTCTGGGCCCGGCTCAGCGGGCCGTTGAAAGTGGGGATCATCTTCGCCGCCCTGGGCATCGTGCTGGCCATCGTGGGCATCTTGCGCGGCATGGTACCCTTGAACCCCCTGTCCATCTTCCTGGCCCTGCTGATCTCCGGCGGGAGCTGGGGCCTGGTCAGTTGGGCCGTGGCCACGGCGGCAGTGGACGTGGACCGAGACGTGGCCGAGGGAGACAAGTGGGCTGAGGGAACTGAGGGAGACCAGGGGAGTGAGGGGTTGAGAGACACAGCCAGCAGTGTGGCCGCCGCCCCAAATCCAAAGTCCAAAGCTCAAAATCCAAAAGCCCCTGGCGGAGATTGAGCAGGAACGTGAGCTTTGAGCTTTGAGCTTTCAGGGGCCTTGGGGGAATTGGCTACTTCACCCGCTATCTCCGCTCCAACACGGCAATCCCCGCCGCTGCCAGGCCTGCTGTCAGATCGCCGTCGGCAGCGTCAACTGCCGCTTGCACCGCCTGCGCATCATCGCCCGCCAGCGACAGCGTGATGCGCAACCGCACCCCCTCGCTGTAGGCCTGCGCCCTGGATTTGACGTACACCTGCGGATGGGCCGCCGCCACACGATTGACCACCGGGGCCAGGAGCGATTCGTCGCCGCAATCGGTGACCAGCACCCGCTCCTGAAACACGCCGCCGCCGAACAGTTCGTTCAACAGCGGCTGCAGCGACGTGCCGAAGATCCCCTTCATCTCGGCGGGGACGCCCGGCAGGCAGACCAGCGCCGTCTCCCCTTCCCGTAACAAGACCCCCGGCGCTGCGCCCACGGGATTGTGCAGCGGCTCCGCCCCCCGCGGCAGGTAAGCCATCTTGCGCCGCTCCTCGTTCAGCGTCGCGTCCCGCACCAGCCCACGGGCGGCGAGCTGCTCGTAGGTCGCCCGCACCAGGGCCAAGGCCCGCTCGTCCAGTTCCACAGGCCGGCCCAGCGCCGCCGCCAGCGAGGCCAGCGTCTGGTCGTCGGCGGTGGGGCCCAGGCCGCCAGTGAAGACGATGAGATCAGGGTGGCGGTGTAGCGCTGCCTGCAGCGCCTCGGCGATGGCCCCCGGATCGTCAGGGACCACGGCCACACGCTGCACGCGCCCGCCCCGCCCGCTGAACTGGCGGCACAGCCAGTGGGTGTTGGTGTCCAGCACGTCACCCAGAAGCAGTTCGTTGCCGATAGCGATGATTTCCACGTTGGGCATGGCCCCTCCTCAAGCAAAAAGCGGCCCCGCAGGGCCGCTTTGCCATTGCCGACACAGTCCTTATTCGCGGGACGCAGGCCGCAGGCCCATCTGCACCTGTCCTCTGGTCAACGTGCGCAGGATGACCTCCGGCATCTTCCAGGGAATGAACTCTTCGTGCAGCTCAGCAGGCGAGAGCGGCGTGTTGTCATTCCTGAGGAACACGCGGAAGATAGCCGTGACCAGAGGCTGATAGGGGTTGATGTAATCCGGCTCATGGGCGCACATGGTGCGCAGACACTGCCAGAGCGCGTCGGTGTGCTTCACCTCTGCCGTCTCCGGGTGAATCCAATCCACCATCTCCGTATCGCGGTGATCGGAGAACCGCTGCTGGCAGTCCGGGCAGAGCTGATCGCGGAGATACAGGCGGAAATCCTTGCCGCTCTCCTCCCACCAATCGAAGTCAATGTGAAATTTGGTGTCCGTCGTAGGAATGAACCACTTTACCATGCTGTCAGCTACCCGTTATGTCATGTGTTCTGTGATATACGCTAGGCCAGCGCCCAGAAGCCGTCGCCGGCGGCCCGATAGCGTTTACTGCTCAGCAGAGCCGCAAAGATGGGCCCTGGCGGACAGCGCCGAACCATGTTGACCGCACTGTATACCGTTTTGGCGTGCACCTTGCCCTCGGGACTGAGCTTGAGCAACTCAGGTAGAATCAGATCCAGCAACTTCGCCAGCGGCACGTCTCTCTGGCGCAACCTGTCCCGCAAATCGTCCACAGCGGCCGCGTCCAGGGCATCCACGACCATAAGCTCATCGTATTCGCAGGAAACGGGCAGTTTGCGCATCTCGAAGACAAGCTGATGGGCCTCCACCCGGCCCAAACGCATCCACTCCCGCCGCATGCGGCGGGGGCGGATGTCCACCACCACCTCGCCGGGATCCTTACCCCGCTCCAGGACGACGTATGCGCCCACAGGCACCTTGTGCTGCTCGAACCAATCCCCCATCCCGACCACGTAGCGACCGTCATACACCACCGCGGAGCTGAAGCGCTGCCCCCAGCGGCCGTCTATCAGGGTCACGATGCTGCGTCCCGTCTCGCCGGGAGGGAAGAAGCCCCGCGTGCGGAAAGACAGCGGCAGCGTCCCCGCCTGGCGGTGCGGATAGGTCAGCACCAGCGTGACGGCAGGGGCCTGGATGGCCGTCTCAACGACTTCCTCTGACCATTCATCGCCCAGCTCCCACTCCAGGCGCAGCAATTCCGCACTCAACAGCAGACGGTCGTAGGGCTGCGGCGCGTAGCGCAAGGTCTCAGGGGTCACCAGCGCTGCTTCCGGTTCCAGACGGCGCAGGTACCAGAGACGCTCGCCAGCAGCGCCCAGGTCGTCGAAACGCTCGTCGTGTTCCAGGGCGTAGTTGAGGGAAAAGAGCGAGATCTCGGAAGGTATCTCGGCCGGCAGATGAAGCTCCTCCAGCAACCTTTGCGCAGGCAAGGGCCGGTTTTCCACCTCGATCAAGGCCTCGGCGATGTTCAGATGCCCGATGTTCACATCGGCCAGCAGGCCCCGCAACAGCCACTGGCCGTCGCTCTGAACGAAGCTGTCGCTGGCCGCCGCCGCCAGGTGGGTCGCCAACCTCTGTCCCAGATCGCCAGCAACCGACTCCTTCAGCTCAACAGAGGAGAGCAACCCCTTCTGCTCCAACAGCGCCTCGCGGCCATCGCCCAGGTTGAGCTTGTGTGGCGTTTGCAGCGCGGCGGCGAACTCCCGAGGACGCGGCTGCTCTTCGAACTGCACGGCGATAACGTTGAACTCGCCGTGCTCGGGATTCAGCCCCGTGCGCTTCTCGACGACGGTGCCGGCAGCGAAATCGAAAAGCGGAAAGACCAACCGCTGCCCCACCTCGTAGTCTTCCTTGGGCTGATAGAGCGTGCCCTTGGAAAGCTCCTCCCGGATATGTGCTTCTTCCTGGCGGCAGCGGAAATCAATGAGCGCCAAGGCCAGGTCGTCGGTGCTGCAGGGCAACCCCTTGTCCAACAGTGCCTCGTACAGGTGAAGCACATCGTTTTCGGAGAAGCGAAAGGCCGCTCCCCAGTATTCCGCCGTTTGAGTTTTACGCTGAAACACGCTACGATCACTCCCTCATCTCAATGAATGATTCTGGTAACAGATTATACCCACTTTCCGCAGGCTTGCCAAACGAGGGCCTCGACTTTCAATTGTCTGCACTTTCCTGTCTTCCGTCATTGCCTGGAACGACGATTGGTGCTATAATGCGCCCCGTGTGCACAGCGGCAACAAGGCCACGAGGCACTGAGGCACCGCAGCTCGCGGCGGACTGCCAAGTCCGCCGCCTTCCCGCTGGACTTGACAGTCCAGCGGGAGCAAGCTGTGATCTGCTGAGATCTGCTGATGCTACGAGCCATTCGGATAGGCTCGAAATCAAGGAGAGCGCGCAAGGGGCGGTATGGACGTTGACAGAGGCTGTGGCAGGCAGGCAGGGCGAGCAGGGGCACGGAGGCACAGGCCGGTCTGTTTCGTCTTCCTGGACGGCGTGGGGCTGGCGGCGGCAGACGGCCACAATCCGCTGGCCCAGGCGGCCATGCCCACCCTGCACAACCTGCTGGGCGGACCGCTGGTGGACGGTCGGCGGATAGCACAGGACGGCGTGCTGCTGCAACCACTGGACGCCTGTCTGGGCGTGTCCGGATTGCCGCAGAGCGCCACCGGGCAGACCGCCCTCTTCACCGGCATCAACGCCGCGGCGCTGCTGGGAGCGCACATGGCCGCCTATCCCACAGCGCCGTTGCGAGAGGTCATCGCCCAGCACAGCTTGCTGAAGCAGGCCACCGACCAGGGGCTGCGAGCCACCTTTGCCAACGCCTACACGACCACCTACTGGCAGCGAGTGGCCCAACGCAAACTGTGGCACTCGGCCAGCACACTGACCACCATGGCTGCCGACCTGCCCTTGCGCACGCTGGACGATCTGGCCCGGGGCGAGGCGGTCTACTGGGACATCACCCACGAGGTGCTGCGCTCGGTGCTGGAGCTGGATGTGCCCCTGCTGGAGCCAGAGGAGGCCGGCCGCCGGCTGGCGCGGCTGACGGCGGCCCACGACCTGGTCCTGTTCGAGAGCTTCCTCACCGACCTGGCCGGACACGGACGGCTGCCCTGGCCCACGGAAGAGGTGCTCACGCTGCTGGATCGCTTCCTGGGCGGCCTGCTGGAAGCATTGCCCGACGAGGCCACGCTGCTGGTCTCCAGCGATCACGGCAACCTGGAAGACAGCCGCACGCGGGCCCACACCCGCAATCCGGTGCCGCTGCTGGCCGTCGGCCCCGGCGCGAGGGCCTTTGCCCAGGCCCAGGCCATCACCGACGTGACGCCAGCCATCCTGCAATGGTTCCAGGTTCAAGGTTCCAGGTTCAAGGTTCGGCATGGACAGCAGACACCGAACGCCGAACCCCGAACCCGCAAAGGAGATTGAGGTGCGCCGCTTGCTTGCCTTACTTTTCGAGGTCAATCAACTCAAACGCATCCCCCGCATGGGCTGGCTTGTGCGCGGTGTGGGGCCGGCCGATACCGAAAGCGTTGCCGAGCACACCTACGGCATGGCTCTCACCGCCCTGCTGCTGGCCGAGATGGTCGGCGAGCCTGTGGATCGCGGCCGCCTGCTCACCATGTGCCTGCTGCATGACCTGCCAGAGACGCAGATCCTGGATCTGGTGCCGGCGGCTATTCATTACCTCACACCGGTCGCCAAGCGCCGCGCCGAGGAAGCCGCCTTGGCCGACCTGCTGGCTGGCCTTCCCGCCGCTGAGGAATTCCAGGCCCTGTGGCAGGAGTTCGAGGAGGGGACGACGGTCGAGGGACGGCTGGCTCGCGACGCCGACAGGTTGGAATTGATGATACAGGCGGCAGCCTACGAGCGGGCCGGCTGGCGTCAGCTCGACGAGTTCTGGCAGGAGATGAAGAAGCACCGCTGGGAGTTCCCGGTCAGTGCGGCGGTGTTCCGTGGGCTGGTGGCGGAGCGGGAAGGTCAGGAGCAAGACGCAGTGGCTGGAGGTCAGGTATCCGGGGTGAGAAAATGAAGCAGGGCAAGGTGTTTCTATTGCTGCTGGCACTGGGGGCGTTGGCTCTGATGGCCAGTTGTCTGACTCTGCCAGGTCAGGAGCAGGCCGCCCCGGCGACGGAATCAGAAGTAGCCATGCTGCCAACGGCGTCTGCCACGCCGACGTCTACGCCGACGGCTGTCCCGCCATCGCCCACGCCCACGGCCACGCCCACGGCTACTGCAACGCCCACGCCGACCCTGACACCTACACCCACGCCGGCCCTGCCGGCGCTGCAGCGCATTTTGCTCTTGGGCACGGACGAGAGACCCGAATCTTCCGGCGGCACCTGGCACACGGATGCCATCATGGTGGTGACCGTGGACGCCGAAAACAAGCGCATCGCCATGCTGGGCATCCCCCGCGACCTGTGGGTGAGTCCGCCCACACTATGGGAGATGAGAATCAATCAGGTGGATTACCTGGCGGAGCAGTACGAATATCCCGGTGGTGGCCCCGCCTTGCTCGCCGAGACGCTGAAGGAAACCTTTGGGCTGGAGATTGACCACTACGTGCGCTTCCAGCAGCAAGGTTTCGTGCAGGCCATTGACGCCATCGGCGGCATCACCGTGACCCTCGATTGTCCCCTGCAGGAGTTTGCCCCTGCGGATCCCGGATCGGATGTCCAATACAAGGAATTGTACCTGGACGCCGGGCCGCAACATCTGGATGGCGAGACGGCGCTGAAGTTTGTCACCTATCGCTATCGCTTTGGCGATTGGGGGCGAGCCAAGCGGCAGCAGGTGCTCCTGGTGGCCCTGCGGAAGCAGGCCCTGCAATTGGACATATTCCCCAGGATCCCCGCCCTCTGGGACATCGTCAAGGATGCGGTGCAGAGCGATCTGTCGCTGCTAGACTGGGTGCGGCTGGCCCACCTGGCGACGCAGATTGACCCCCAGGACATCCACGGGCGGGTGATTGACGAGACGATGACCGAGGACTACGTCACCGAAAAGAGCGGTATGGCCCTGTCCGGCGAGATGGATGAGATCAAGGAAGTCATCGAGACGCTCTTCGACGTCCCGCCGGTGGAGGAATTCTACGACAAGTCGGGACATTGCCCGCCGATCTGGCCTTCGCCCACGCCGACGGCGACGCCGACAACGTGATCCGTGATGCGCGATCCGTGACCATTGCTTCACGCATCACGGATCACGCATCACGGCTGAGATCAAACTCTGATCTGATGACCCATCAAGGGAGGCTGACATGTACGTAGTCCATTCCGAAGAAGTACCAGCCGCGGTCGTCACCGACGAAGGCGCCGCAGGAGCGACCATCCGCTGGCTGATCGCCCAGCCTGAAGGCGCACCCACCTTCGCCATGCGGCTGATCGAAGTGCAACCGGGTGGGCAGACGCCGTTCCATGCCCACGGTTTCGAGCACGAGGTGTTCGTGCTGGAGGGAAGCGGCGAACTGGCCGGTGCTGAGCGCACCTGGCCGCTGCGCGCAGGAAGTGTGGTCCTCGTGCCGCCGCAGGAGCAGCACAATTTCCACAACACCGGCGAAGCCCCGTTGCGCTTCATCTGCTGCATCCCGCTCACCGGCCAGATGTCAGCGGAACGGCAGAAGCGCCGGGAGGAAACCGGCCGGGGTTCCTTTTTGGACATAAATGGCAGAACGTGATACAATTGGGGGCGTCATTTGAACATTGACGTCCCAAGCATTCATCTACGAGAAAGGAGATACGGAGAATACGTGACATCAAGCAGAAAAAGAAAACAGAAGCGGCAATGGCAGCAGGTGGATTTGCACTTGCATACGCCGGCCTCAGCCGATTGGGCAGAGCCAGGGGCCACATTTTTGGACTGGCTCCACGAAGCTGAGCGGCGGGAATTGGACATCGTCGCCATCACCGACCACAACACGGTCGCCGGTATTGCACGATTACGACAGGAATTGGAACGGTTGACCTGGTTGGCACAGAACGGGCGGTTGAAAGCCGAGGAGAAGGCGGCGCTGGAGGAGTTCCGCCGCCTGGGAGAGGAAATCTTGGTGCTCCCAGGATTTGAGTTCACGGCCACGTTTGGCTTTCACGTGCTGGCCATCTTCCCACCCGAAACCTCAGTGCGTCAGTTGGAATTGCTCTTGCTGCAACTCAACGTCCCTGCCGACAAGCTGGACGAAGGCTCCACCGAAATGGGCGCCTCCGCTGATGTGCTGACGGCGTATCGGCTGATCCATCAGGCCGGCGGTTTGGTGATCGCAGCCCACGCCAACTCCAGCAACGGAGTGGCCATGCGCAACTTCCCCTTCGGCGGCCAGACGAAGATCGCCTACACCCAGGACCCGCACCTGCATGCTCTGGAGGTGACCGACCTGGAGAGCAGAAGCCGCCGCACGACAGCCCGTTTCTACAACGGCTCCAAGCCAGAGTATCCCCGCCGCATGCATTGCATCCAGGGCTCCGATGCCCATCGCCTGCGCCGCGATGCCAAAGACAAGGTGCACTTGGGCATTGGCGACCGCACCACGGAGATACTGTTGTCAGAGGCCAGCTTCGAGGCCCTCAAGGCCATCTTCGAGGACAACGACTTCACCCTGACACGTCCCTACCGGGCAACAAAAGCGCCCTACGACCACATCGGGGCGGCCCGCGAGCAGGGGCCGAACATCGTGCAATCGTTCCACGAGAGCATGAGCCGCCAGGGAGGCCGGCTGCACAAGATGCTCTGCGATGTGGTAGCCTTTGCCAACACCAAGGGCGGCACCATCTACGTCGGGGTCAGTGCCACTCGCAAGGGCGTGCCCGCCGGTATCGCCAACCCCGAGGAGGCCATCGCCACCCTGCGCGCCGAGGTGCAACGCAAGATCATACCACCGCTGGACGTAACCGTGGATACCCTGGAAAGCCAGGGGAAACAGGTGCTGCGGGTGGTGGTTCCCGAAGGGCCAGACAGGCCGTACGTGATAGATGACATCAAAGTCTATGTGCGGCAAGAGGCGGAGACCAACCTGGCGGTGCGCGATGAGGTCGTCCAACTGATACGAGAGGCCCTGACCCAGGAAGGGCCCCCCGCCGAAGCCGGCGTACCTGCCACCACCCCCGAGCCGCCCTCGTGGCAAGAACAGCGCCCCGTCGAACCGCCTACGGTCGGCGTCCAGATCGTGGAGACGGTGGAGCGCAAGGGAGTCCTCTATCACAGTGTCAAGGATCTGCGCAACGGCAACATGGTGCGCAACGTGACCCGTGAATCGGCCCGCAAGCTCTGGCGCTACGCCATCACTCAACAGGAGACCAACCCGGTGGTGGCGGAGAAGGTGAAGTGGATCGGCGACGTGGGACTGTGGCAGAAGCGCACGCGGGCAGGCCGGATGCGCTATGACTTCGTGCAGCGCACGCCCGACGGCTCGCTGGAGGTCTACTACGGCGTGACGGAAGAGGGCATCGAAGGCGTGTGGCAGAAGCTCCTGGAGGAAGAAGGAACAGCTTAGCCCATCCAGGGAGCACCAGGCAACGATTTCAGGCTCGAAGGTTCCAGGTTTCGGGTTCGGGGTTCGGAGTTCGGCGCTGAACACCCGCCTGCGCGCGGTGAATCTGACAACCTTCGAGCCTCGCATAGTTGACTGACGGGCCTTGCAGCCCGGCCTGCCGTTCTAGCGCCAGACACCGAGGACAACCATGCGCGCCGTGGACATCATCACCAAAAAACGAGACGGCGGCGAACTGACGGCGGCGGAGATTGATTTCTTCGTCCAGGGCTTCACGCGGGGCGAGATCCCCGACTATCAAGCCGCCGCCTGGCTGATGGCCGTTTTCTTCCAGGGCATGAGCGGGCGGGAAAGCATCGAGCTGACCCTGTCCATGGCCCGTTCCGGCGAGATGCTGGACCTCTCCGGCATCGCCCCCTTCGTCGTGGACAAACACTCCTCTGGCGGCGTGGGCGACAAGACGACGCTGGTCGTCGCTCCGCTGGTAGCCAGCCTGGGTATTCCCGTGGGCAAGATATCCGGGCGGGGGCTGGGTTTCAGCGGCGGCACGCTGGACAAGCTAGAGTCCATCCCCGGCTATCGCTCCGGACTGACGCTGGACGAGTTCAAGCGCCAACTGCGCCAGGTGGGCCTCGTCGTCGCCGGGCAAACGGCCTCTTTCACCCCTGCCGACGGCAAGCTCTACGCGCTGCGGGACGTGACCGGCACGGTGCAAAGTCCGCCCCTCATCGCTTCCTCGATCATGTCCAAGAAGATCGCCACCGGCAGCAACGGCATCGTCCTCGACGTCAAGGTGGGCCAGGGGGCCTTCATGCAGACGGAGGCGGAGGCCGTGGCCCTGGCCGAGCTGATGGTCAAGATCGGGCGCGGGGTCGGGCGGAGGGTGCGGGCGGCCATCTCGGACATGAACCAGCCGCTGGGCCGCGCCGTGGGCAATGCCCTGGAGCTGAAAGAGGCCATCGAGACGCTGCACGGCGGCGGGCCAGAGGACTTCCTGGAACACTGCCTGGTGATCGGTGAGCAGATGGTGCTGCTGGCCGGGCGAGCCGCCGACGAAACAGAAGCGCGCGCCCTGCTCACCGCCAGCCTGAAAGAGGAGCGGGCCTGGGACAAGTTCCGGCAGTGGATCGCTGCCCAGGGCGGTGACGTCGCCACCGTGGACAACCCGCAGCGGTTGCCGCAGGCCCGTTGGGTGGAAGCACTGCCCGCGCCCCGCTCAGGCACCGTGGCCTCCATTGACGCCATGGAGGTGGGGCTGACGGCAGCGCTGCTGGGCGGCGGGCGGGCCAAGAAGGGAGATGCCCTGGACTACGGTGTGGGGATCGTGCTGCACGTCAAGGTGGGGGATGAGGTAGCCGAGGGCGAGCCGCTCTGCACAGTTCACGCCAACAGCGCTGAGCGCTTGGCCGAGGCCCGGAAGCGGCTCCTGAATGCCTACACCTTCAGCGACGAGCCCGTGCCACCACTCCCGTTGATCCATCAGATCATCAAGTAAGTAGGCCGGGTTTGAGCCACACGGCATCGTGCACCTGATCGAGCACTCGTCGTTTGGGTCGTTGTGTCATGACAATGTGTCCAGGGCTTCAGGGGTGTTTGCACAAAGAGTGAGGGCTGTGGTATCATGGCATACATGCCTGGCAGTTGGCAATTCTGCATTTAGTCCCCCAGGGGGACATTATACCGAACCTCTCCGGTTTATGCAACTTTTGGCTGCTTATACGGAAAACTTCTGTATAAACAGACATGAGGGTATCTTATGCGGAAGAGTTCGGTAGAAGTATATGTTAGGCGGGCAACGTGAATTGAAAGATGGTGATTCAAATGGCAACAATAAGTGAAGTGGTGAGAAAATGCAAAGAGGCTCTTGAAAGCCATTATGGCTCTCAACTCAAAGGCCTGATTCTGTATGGGTCTGTAGCGCGTAACCAAGCTGACTCAATGAGTGACATTGATTTGCTCGTTTTGTTAAGCAAATCCTTCGACTATTTTTCAGAACTGCGTCAAGTTATAGATGTGCTGTATCCCATCCAATTAGAGTCAGAGCAGCTTATTTCTGCCAAACCCGTTCCTCCGGATGAATTTGAGCGTGGAAGTATTCGACTCTATCGAAACGCAAAACGGGAAGGGATACTGGTATGATGTCAGAATACAAGCAGGAAATCGCCGCCGATCTTGAACGAGCAGAGCAATCTATCCAAGCGGCTAAATATCTGGCTGTCAAGGGCTACCACGATTTTGCAGCGTCGCGTGCGTATTATGCAGCCTTTTACGGAGCCACAGCGGTTTTGCTCAACGAGGGTTTGGATTTCAGCAAACATAGTGGGGTCATTGCTTCGATTCATCAGCGATTTGTCAAGACGGGGAAGTTGAGCAAGGAACAGGGCAAGGATTTGAACTGGCTTTTTGAAATACGCAATGTTGGGGATTATGGTGGCACAGCACATGTGTCTCAGCCACAAGCGGAGCGGGCGATTCAGGCTGCGGAGAGTTTCTTGCATGCTATCAAGTCCCTGCTCAACAGATGAACAAAGGTAAAACACCGCCTAATTATGGTCGGGAGGAGAGTCGCCCCTCCCCCCGCCACTTCAGAACCGGACGTGACAGTTTCCCGTCATCCGGCTCCTCAGACGAGGGGCTCTTGTCCCTTCGACAAGCTCAGGACAGGCATGAGCACCGTTAGCGGTGGACTCCATCATGGCAGTGACCATGGAGCAGTGCCAGATTACCCAGCGCCTGGTTCCGCCGATGGCCATCTAGGTGGTGAACCTCCATGATGTCGTCTGACATGAAGCGTAATCCGCAATGGCGGCAGCGGCCTCGCTGCCTCTTCAGCAAGAGGACAACTCGTTTGGGTTTAGATGGGTCTCGTCCCAGACGGGGCACCCAGTAGGCCCAGTCGCCGTCGAAGGGGCTTTTGTCGCCCCGCATCTTGACATGACGACGGGTGGATGACGAGATGCGCCCGGAGTACGATTTTACTGGCGGGGTGCGTGGCAAGC
>JACNHM010000404.1 GCA_014383605.1 Chloroflexota bacterium | reverse complement strand
CGCTGGGAGCCACGGTGGGCACCTCGGCCACGGGGATGCGGGCCGGGCCGCAGGCAGACAAGGCCACGACGATGGCCAGCCCGATGATCACGAGCAGCAGAGCACCGTTTCGGAAAGGCATCGCTCCTACCGATCCGCTACGCCGGGGACAAAGTAGTCCGGAAGGTCGTCTACCTGTGTGGTTGTGCTGTCCAATCCCTCCACCAGATGACGAAAGTCAACGGCCTGTTGCTGGGCACAGATGAGATAGGCCATGGCAAATACCTTGCAGACGACCTCCATGAAGACTGCGGGAACGACGAACCCGTCGTCGGTCCGCTCCACGCCGTCCAGGAGATCGTAACCGTAGTCCATGACCGCGGGCAGGCCACGGGCGGGGTGCAGCAGGTCCTCCCTGGTGAGCAGCCCCTTCATATCCAGTTGCGACCAGACATCCACGATGTCTGAGAGAACGTGTGGAAGCGCCGGTACAGTGCAGTACAGGGCGTTGGCCAGGAATTGGCCCTGTCGTGCATCCACATCCCTCGTGAGCATCTGCAATGTAGCAGCAATAACCGCCTCCGGGTCCGACGTGTCTGTCCACCCCATGAGGTGACGAAAGGTATAGGTTACATCCACTGTCCTACTCCTCCTGCTCCGGCCCCCACGGCGCACTGGGCCAGGCAATTTCCTGCAGAGCCCCGATGAGATCGAGTTCGTCTTGGTAAGTTTCCCCCTCGTCAAAGACCAGGGAGGCCAGCAGCATGGCTGCGGCCAGGGTGCGGCACACCTGGGGGAAAACCGTGGGGTGGGTGAGCCACTCCCTGTCCTCGACCCCTGGGAGCAGCTCTTCGCGCCACCTCCAGCTGTGCAGGAGGCCCTCGTAGGTGACGTGGGCCACGGCTCCCCAGGGGTCAGCCAGAGCCGAGGGATGCACGTCCCCGGGGACCGCCATCGCAACCAGGAACTCTTGGACCTCCAGGATCCCCGTCGTGTATACGATCAGGCGATCATAGAGCTGTTCCGCCAGGCATACCGCCTGATCAGAATCGACGCTGTCCCCCAGGATGTGGAGAATGGCTGCCTGCAACTTCTCCAGGTGTTGCGGGTCTCTTACGTATTCGTTCACTGTTTGCTCCCGATGTCGTCGTCTTTTTCGCCCTCACCGCCCGGCGGCGAGGGTCGTCACGAGCGTCGCCTAACTGCTGTTCTACGACCAAAATAGCCCGAAATCGCCGCAAAAACCGCCCCCAGAGGCTCCGTAAGGCCGAAAAAACTGGTCGTATAACCCCGTCAGCTACGATTTCTCTGCAGCCGGCGCATCTGTCGCCGGGCCCGCCTGCTCGGCCGGCAGGCCCGCAGCAGGTGGCCGTACACCGTCCGCCGCCAGAAGCGGGGATGAAACCAGCGTGTCCTCAGTGGTGCTTCTCCCTATCAGTCATCGTGGCCATCCGAGATCCACTGTCCAGTAGACGTCGCAATAGCTGCCAGGGACGGAGACGTAGCCCAGACCGAAATGCTGCAGGTCGCGCCAAAGGATGATGTCCCGATGGCTGGGGCTGTTCATCCAGGCGTCAACACGCCCTCGGCCGTAGCCATCCCCCGGCTGCAGGCCAGGATCTCGGCACAGGCCACGTAGCTGGTGTAGCCGGCCCGCTGCATCCCCTGACTGTCTACTCATCACATAGCCCAGGAGGGAGTAACAGGCACCTACTAGATATGGGCCGAAGCGACACAATCCAACAAGATATAGTAGGGTCTCGGCGACTGGTGGATGCCCGTTGTGACAGTTAGACAGTCAGGGCGCTGCATCCGCACGGGTGGTGTGGAGCCGTCCGAGCCCGTGTGGCCGAAGAAGCTGTTGGTGGCCATGTCCTGGCTGTGGACGCGGGAAGCGCCGATCAGCCCCGGCACGATGGCCAGGTCGCCCAATCCCTCCATCCGTCGCCGGTTGTTGATCATCTCCGCCACCTTGGCCTCGATGGCTGTCAGGTCTGGCGTCGGTGTGGCCGTCGGCGTGGGACATGGCGCTCCCACCCCCTGCACCAGGGGTAACCAGGCTCGCAGCGGAAACTGCAGCGGCGGCCATTCCACGAAACCGGAGACCTCGATGTCGCCCCCCTCCGCTCCAGATGCTGTATGGAGCAAAATGAGCACACCGGCCAACAGGAGGATGATCATCCCGATGGCCAGAGCCATGCGCACCAAGCCGCTGATGATCGCTGCCAGCGCAGCCCCCGCGGATCATGCCCCACTCCGTGTGAATGGAAGCCGTCCGAACATGACCTGCCCTTTCGCTAAGACAGGGCTCAGGACCTTGCTGGCCCATGGGCCAACGACCGTCACCGCCAGGGGGCAAGGGCCAGGAACCCCCCGGCGAGCATGGGCGGAACTGTGATGATCAAGAATAGCCTCGGCGCATACCTTCAGTCAGAGATGGTTGGCTCCGTGTGAAACGTCCAGGTCTCCGAGTACGGCCCCCAGCCGTACCCGGTGAGGGCGTAGACCAGCCACTCGTAGGCCGTGCCGGCCTGGAGGTTTCCCGCAGGCACGAAGGGCGGCCCGTCGGCCAGGAAGCCCTGTAGAGCTCCCTCTGTCCCCAGGAGAACAGCGTAGCGGGTGGCCCCCTCCACCTCGTCCCACCACAACTGCGGCCTTCGGCTCACTCCCGCCGCCCCGTCCGCAGGGGAGAGCAGCACCGGCGCAGTCGGCAGCGTGCCCTCGCCCGCCGTGGTGAAGACGGCCAGGGACGATCAGGGGCCCCCAGACGATGCCGTCGGTGCTGGAGCGCACGTGCCAGGTGTAGGTCGTGTCGGGCTCCAGATTGTAGAGCAAGACGGCGGTGCTGAGGCCGTGGAAGGGCCGCCAGACGAACTCGACTACGGGCACGTCCTGCGCCTGCGGCGTAGGATCCGAAACGTCGAACACCTTGATCTGCGCCCAGGCCGCCTGCGAGAGGTGCCAGTTGCTGATGGTGAACTCCGGGCTGATGGTGTCCAATTGCTCGCCATCGCCCGGTATAACCTACTCTGGGGGTGCAGGCAGTCCCGGAAACTCCGTCGCTCCGACCGTGACCAGCGGCAGGTAGACTGTCTGAGACGCCGCGGCCGGCATAGCGACCAGCAGGCACAGCAGCAGGGTGAGCAGTGCCGATCACAACTTCATGTGTTCTCCTCTTGTGACGCAGCCAGGCGGCGCTCCAACTCCTCAATACACCGGAGCAACAGCCTCGACAGACGATCCGGGAAGGCCACGTCGTGGCCACCGCAACGCTGGCACGTCCAGGGCGGCTCGCTGCCGGCCCAGTAGCGATAGAACTGCACCTGCACGGGACGATCGCAAGCGAAGCAGTACCCCTCGGCAACCTCGTGGTCAGGGGCAAGGCCCCAGGCCACAGAGGTATTGTCGTCGCCGCCCAGATCATGGGGGCCGCAAAGGGACAATCCTGACAAAAATCCCACGCCCGCAAGCCCACCCCTTTGAGGGGTATAAGGGCGCAGCAGGCCAAAGACTTGCTTCCAGTTTGCGCAAATGAAACATTTG
>JACNHM010000092.1 GCA_014383605.1 Chloroflexota bacterium | reverse complement strand
AGCCGCGGTAGACCTTCTCGTTGATGATCTCCTTGTCGAAGCCATAGGCCAGGGCTTGCCGCGTGCGCACATCCTTGAACAACGGATGGTTCATGTTGATCCAGATGAGCCAGGGAGTCAGAGATTGCACCGTGATCCGTTCCACGTGGGGCATGTCATCGAGGAGCTCCGCTACGTCATCCTGGACACGAGGCTGGATGTCCACCTCGCCCGTCTCCGTCATGTTCAGCAGGGTGTTCATGTCCGGCACAATCCGGTACACGATTTCGTCCAGGTAGGGCTGTCCTTCGAGGAAGTAGTCCGGGTTCTTGACCACGGTGATGTGGTCGCCAGCCACCCACTCCTTGAACATGAATGGGCCGGTCCCCACAGGAGCCCGGAACCAGTCAGCGAAAGTAAGCTCCGCGGACGGCAATCCTTCAAGGATATGCTTGGGCAGAATTTCCGCGTTGGAGACACGCATCAAGAACGGAGCGTCAACCTGCTCGAACTTGAAGACCACCGTGTAGTCGTCAGGTGTCTCACAAGACGTGATGCGGCCCCAGCCCACCCTGCTGACCACATCGTTCTCCTCGTCCATGATGACCTCGTACGTGAACTTGACGTCGGCAGAGGTGAAAGGCTCACCATCGTGCCACTTCACGTCATCCCGCAGATGGAAGGTCCACGTCAGGCTGTCACCAGAGATGCCGCCGTTCTGGGCCGTGGGCACCTCTGTGACCAGCACAGGGATGTACTCGAGCTCGTCGTTGACCGCGATCAGCGAGTGGTTCATCAACATGCCGACCTCGCGGGACACCGACAGGCCAGTTATCGGGCCCCAGTAGCGGTCTGGCTCCTGACGGTGGGCCAGCACTACCCGCCCGCCAGCCTTGGGCCCAGGCGGGACCGGTGTGGCAGTAGGTTCCGGGGCCTTGGTCGGCGGCACTGGCGTTTTGGTGGGCGCTGGCGTCGCGGTCGGCGCTGCCGCAGGCTGGCAGCCAGCCACCAGTAGGACGGCGATCAGCGTCACCGCAAACAACAATCGAATGTGCTTATTCATCTTTCTGTTCCTCCTTCTTTTTTTGGAAATATGGGCTATACCAGGGTTATCCTATCATCAACACGGTTCTCAGGCATCACCTCCTCTCTGCAGCTACCTCCGACGATGGCATCCCACAGACCTATGCCTCGTAGGCTACCTCGCCGCCAACGATGGTCTTCAAAACCTTCGTCGCAGGGATATGTTCCAGGTCAATCGCCAGGATGTCGCGGTCAATAACGGTGAAATCGGCCAGCTTGCCGACCTCGATTGAGCCGCGGATTCTCTCCTCCTCCAGGATCGCAGCCGACCCCAGGGTGTAGCAGCGCAGCGCCTCCTCGACGGTGATCCGCTCCTTCTCACCCAGGATCCGCCCGCCCTCGGTCTTGCGCGTTGCGGCGGCATAGATGCCGATCCAGGGGTTGTGCCACGTGATGGGAGAATCGGCTCCGCCGCCAACGATGAGGCCCCGGTCCAGCATCGTGCGCAGCGGTTTGAATCGCTCGGCGCGCCCCTGGCCCACAAAGGCCCGAACAGTTTCACCCCAGGTGCGGATGAACGTCGGTTGGGCGGCTATGGCGAGGCCGCAACGGCCGGCGATGTCGAGCGCCTTGTCTGTAGGGAAATAGACGTGGATCAGGTGGCATCGTCCGGGAGGCCCGCCGGCTTTTTCTATCCCTTTCTCAACCGCTGAGGCGACGATGTCAATGCCGCGATCGCCGGTGGTGTGAATCCCGACCGGCCATCCTGCCCCAAATGCCTCGTCTATTCGCCGTTGCAGCTCTTCCTGCGATATCTGGCTCATGCCGAAATTGCCCGCCTGCCCCACGTAAGGCTCGTACATCAGGGCCGTTTTGTGCATGACAAAGAGATCGAACAGCAGTTTGATTGGTCCAATAGTCAAGCGGCCTTCGTTCAGACCTGCCGTGATTCCGACCTGTTCCAGTTCCGACGGGGCTGCATCAAACGGCATGGCGGACACCCTGATCAGAAGCCCTCTCTGTCTCTCAACCGCCCGGAAGGCGGCGATGGTTTCCAGATCTGCCCAGGCATCGAGCACTCCAGTGAGCCCCAGGCGCGCCGCAGACTCTAGCCCACGGATGATGGCTTCTTCCGTGGAAATGTCTGCCAGAATGACATCCCCCTGACCACCCAGGGGCGTCATCTGTTTTGCGGCGTAGAGGAACCCTCCCTGTGGCTTTCCAGAGGAGTCCTTGAGCACCTCTCCGCCTGGGGGAACATCGTCGGTATCAATGTTGCACAGGACAATGTTGTTGACGATCGTTTTGTTGACGTCGGTAATCATCACTGGACGGTCCGTCGCGACTCTATCCAGGTCAACGGCTGTCGGCAGTCGCCCCTCTGCAAGCGACGTGCGGTGGAAATTCCCCCCCACGCCAATGACTGCCCCCGACGTCTGTTGAGCACGCTCTCTTAACCGGTGGATAATCTCGGCGACCGACCAGGCATCGTAGAGAAATGCCGCCTCCGAACGACCGCCGACAAAGGGGATATGAATGTGAGAGTCAATCAACCCGGGCAGGACAACGGCCCCTGCCAAATCAACTCGCCTCGCTCCTGAGCCAGCAAGCTTTTCGACTTGCTCGTCTGAACCGACAGCGAGGATTTGCCCCTTGCTCACAGCGATGGCTGTCGCCGTCGTTCCAGCGGCATCGAGGGTATAGACTTTGCCTCCGAAGAGGATGAGGTCAGCAGTCTTATCTGTCATTACGTCTCCTTGTTTCAAGCCCCGCACTTCATCTGGCTGGACTCTTCGAGGCGATAGACGTGAAAAACCACTGGATGTTCGAAAGCCGGGCAGTTGTACTTCACGGTTTCGCCTTCCCACTCCATGGGCCTGGGGCTGCCGCCATACCTGAGCGGCCAGACCCAGAGGCTCAAGGCGTTCCACGCCAGCGGGCAAAAATCGTCGGGCGCCTCACCATCATAGTCCCAACAATCGCCTACTTGAAAACCGCGATCACAGCCTGGGCCTTTGGGCAGCTCATCCACCTCGATCCTCAGCTTCCACACCGGCTTTGACTCCCGCGTTTCCGGCTGCATCTCGTCATTTCCAATGCGAGAGACGCGCCAGACAATCATGTGTCGCGGGTCCGGACACACCAGGGTCATTTCCTCCCTGCTCTCGTGCCCCAAGGATCGGTTGCTCTCTGCATACCGCATGGCCCAAATCAGGGGGGAGAAGGCATTCCAGGCAAACGGACACATGCCTTTGGGGAAATGACGCCCGTCCCATACCGTCTTGAATCCTACTCTGTAGCGCCACCCGCAGCCAGGTTCCCCCAGGATGTCTATCACTTCGAGGCTGAGGTCCCAGGGACCTTTGTCCGTCTTCTCCACGGCTACCTCGCCTCCCGATCGGTGTTCTTGGTCAGATCTATGCGCCGTCCCTCCTCGGCCGATTGGTAGGCGGCGTAGATGACTTCCACCACCTCGCGGCCCAGGTGGGCGTCGGCCAGGGGCTCGCGGTCGAAAGCCACCG
>JACNHM010000513.1 GCA_014383605.1 Chloroflexota bacterium | reverse complement strand
CGTTTTCAGACACTTACTAAATAGAGGAGATCTATGTCGTTGGCCGGCACTATGGAGGAGCTCCAGGAGGTCGTGAACGAAGAGCAGGCCCTGATGCGGCTCATGGCCCGTCAGGACCGCCAGGCCATGAGCGAGCTCTACGGCCGCTTCAGCCGGCCCCTCTTCGCCTATCTGGTGCGCCTGATTGGCGATCCGGCCCTCGCTGAGGAACTGCTTCAGGAGACGATGCTCCTGGCCTGGCAGAAGGCCGCCACTTTCCGCGGCGATTCGCGGCTGTCCACCTGGCTTTTCGGGATCGCCCGCAACCTGGCCCGCAACGCCCAACGACGTTCTCGACTCTCCACGGTGAGTCTGGAGGACGAGACATCGCCCGTTGGCTCGGAAGACGTAGCATCTTCGGCGGGCCGGCGACTGGACCTGACCCAGGCTCTGGCGCGCCTCTCGCCGGAGCACCGGGAGGCGGTGCAGCTCGTCCTGGTGCACGGCTTCACCTACGACGAAGCGGCAGAGATCATCGGCTGTCCGGTGGGAACGATCAAAAGTCGCCTCTTCTACGCACGGCGCCAACTGCGAAGCTGGCTGCAGGAAGGAGTACCGTGAGCTTATCCAACGGGAGAAGGGAAAGAGTCATGGCTTGCACGGATGGAATGGACGATTGGCTGCCCTTGTACCTCAATGGCCGACTGGATGAAGCCCAACGAGAGACCGTTGAAGGCCACCTCCGTCTGTGCTCGGTCTGCCGCCGGGAGCTGGCTTTCTGGCGCCAGGTGAGGCAGGCAGCCCAGGCAGCCGATGCCCGTTTGCCTGCCCCGTCGCCAGCGATCCTCACCAGGACGTTGGCCGCCCTTAATGCGGCCCCGCCGACGCCCCGCTGGCAGGAGTGGCTGACCGCCTCCTGGACATTGCTGAAGGCCCAGCGCGGTCTGATCAAACGTGGGTTGTGGCCGGCTTCGGCGGCTGTGCTGGGCGTGGGCCTCGCCATCACCTGGCTGAGCCTCGACGGGGGGAGCAGTCTGGGCGAGCTGCCCCTGCTGCTCCTGGCGCCTATTGTGGCCGCCCTGGGCGTTGCCCTGGCCTACGGCCCGGAGGTGGATCCCCTGCTAGAGGTGGCCCTGGCGACGCCCACCTCGCCCCGGCTGGTGCTCCTGGCCCGGCTGATCCTGGTGCTGGGCTACGACCTGGGCCTCACCACCCTGGCCAGCCTGATCCTCAGCATCGTCGCTCCGCAGATTCCCCTGGGGACGTTGATCTGGGCCTGGCTCGTGCCCATGCTCTTCCTGTCGGGCCTGGCTCTGCTCCTGAGCCTGCTATACGGGCCGGCTCTCGGAAGCGGCGTCAGCCTGGCCCTGTGGGGTGGCCAACTGCTGCTGCAAGCGCCGCTGCGGGCGGGCGAGGCATGGGCTCGCTGGGCCTATCTCTTCTGGTCCAACGGAGGCACGCCCGTAGGCCAGCGGACACTCCTGATGGCTCTGGCCACCGTGCTGTTCGTCGCTGCCTTCAACCTGGCTGGACGAGAGGAGGCCTACGTGTGAAGGAGATGGGGGTAGCCGAAGTGATAAAGCAGCGGCCATCCGTTGGCCCAGTCGTACCGTGGCACCACTATCTCAGAACAATGCACGGCGAGACCCTCTGGCTGCCGGGCCTCCTGACGCTGCTGTGCGCCGCCCTGGCCCTGCTGAACCGCGCCGAGCCGGGGAACGCCCGCATGGTGGTGATGGTCTACCTGGAGGTGCTGCTGCCGGCCCTGACGGCCTGGGCTGCCTCATCGCTCTTGGTCGGCGATCCCACCCTGGAGCTGCACCTGACAGCGCCCCGCCGGCCCAGACGCACGCTGCTGGAGCGGTACGCCCTGCTGCTGGGCGCGGCCGCCGCCTGGGCCCTGACCATGCTGGTCTGGGTGCGGGCCTGGGAGATCCCCATCGCTCCACCGTCCGGATGGCTCCGCTGGGCCCTGGTCTGGGCCGCTCCGATAACGGGGTTGAGTGCCCTGGCCGGGTGGGCGGCTCTGGCCAGCCGCAGCCCAACTGTCGGCACCATGGCCGCCACCCTGCCCTGGAGCACCCAGTTGGTCTTCAGAGAGTGGTTTATGGCCACGCCAGCGAGGCGCACCGTCTTTCTCTTCCTGTCCCTCTCCGCGCCCGGGTCCCCGCAGTGGCCCCTCAACCGTGCCCTCTGGCTGACCCTGGGCGTCGTCTTCCTCGCCCTGAGCCTGAGACTGCTGCAGGACGAGGAGCGCTACGTCGTTTGAGGTGAGAATCATGGACTGGCACACGGTGCTTGGCACTGCCTGGTACGAGGCCAGGCTGTTGGTACGCCGGCGGGCCTTCTGGGTAGTTCAGATTGCGTTGCTGGCCGTCCTGCACTTGGTGGTCCCCGGGTCCTGGTCCGACAGCAGATACGACGCCATCGGATCGGTCATCCAGGGGTTCCTGATATTTGCTCCTTTGTTCCTGGCCTTTCTGGTGGCCCCGGCCGCCTCTCGCGACCGTGGCCCGGTGGGAGATGTGCTATGGGCCACGCCTCTGGGTATCCTGGAGCACACGCTGGGTAAGTTCCTGGGGATGTTCGTGGTCATCGCCCTGGCCATCGTCGCCCAACTGGCCGTCCGTTGGTCGAGCTGGCAATTGGACATCCGGACGGGATTCGGCACCCTGCCGCCAGCCTTCTGGCACTACGCCCTGCCCTTGACACTGCCGATGATGGTGTTGGCCATAGCTCTGCCGCTGTTTCTAGGCACACTCTTCCGCCGCTCCATCCTGGTCTACATCGTGATCGCCGCATGGTGGCTGGCTGTTGATCTTGGTCTCCTGGTAACCAGTGGAACCATGCTGTCGCCGTGGAACGTCACTCTCCAGACCTTGGTGCTCTCACCCACAGCCGGCCTGGGTCCAGAAGCGCCGCTGGTGCGCGGCATCGTAGCTGTGCATCTCGCCCTGGGCATCACGTTGGCCGTCCTCACAGCGTGGGCCTTGCTACGGGTCGAGAGGCGCAGTGACTGGCCCATGACACAGCGCCGGGTGGCCCTGGGGCTGACATTGGCCGGGGCCGTGTCATTTGCCGTCACTTTCCTGCTGTTTCGAACTGCGGCGGCGCGAGCCGTCGTCCCGCCGCCACCCACCGCCCCCCAGGCCGAGGCATGGCAGGTTGATGATTACCAACTGACGGCAGATCTGGCACCGGATACGGGGACCATTAGGGGGGTGATGACCTTGACACTCCGGTACGAGAGCGAAGATCCCACCAACCAGGTTGTGCTGCAGCTTAATCCGGCCCTTCACGCCGATAGCGTCGCCGGCCCCAACGATGCTCCACTGGTCTTTACGCAGCAAGGGGAAGCAGTAACTGTGCATCTGGAGACATCCCTCAGCTCTGGAGAGAAGGTCACGCTGACCGTCGGCTACGGCGGCCATCCACGTCTCGCTCGCGAGGACTACGGCTCCTCCTTTGGCAGCCTGATCAGTGATTTCTGGGAGAGCTTTCCTCTGCCAGTACGCGGATATTTCGATAACAAGATTATCTACCTGTTGCGCGAC
>JACNHM010000094.1 GCA_014383605.1 Chloroflexota bacterium | reverse complement strand
CCATCACCTTCGACCACGTGTACGTCACCCTGGCGGACGTCACCGCCTACCAGTCTGATCCCCCCTACGATCCGCACGCGGGCAGTGGGGTCCAGGCCAAGGTCGAGGTTGGCCTGGACGGGATGCATACTGTGGACCTGGCAGAGGGTGGCGAGGACGCCCCGCCGATCCTCGTGGGCGAGGTGAAGGATGCAGCCATGGGCCATTACAACGCCATTCACTGGAAGATGGTCCGGGCGACGAGCGGCCCCGCTTCGGGCTATTCCCTGGTCATCGTCGGCACGGCCGAGAAGGAGGGCCAGACCGTCAACTTTACCTTCAGGGTTGAGCAGGAGTACGGTTACACCTGCGGCGAATACGTCGGCGACGAGCGCAAGGGCATTCTCCAGAAGGACGGCACGGCCGACCTGGAGATGACCTTCCACTTCGACCACATCTTCGGCGACGCCGAGACTCCGCTGGACGACGACCTCAACGTCGGCGCTCCTGGCTTCGAGCCCCTCGCCGCCATCGCGGAGGGCGGGATACTGGACGTGGACCTGGCTGAGCTCCATCTGGGCCACGTCGGCGAAGGTCACTGTCACTGCGAATAGCGTTAGGCGCCCTCACCCCCTAACCCCTCTCTCCCAGACTTTGTTGAAAAACGTCATACTGCGGGACGAATCCCCACCCGGCAGCGCCGGAGCCCCGAACTTGTTCGGGGTGTCCCCACCGGGGCGTCATTTTGTGGACGAGAAGCCCCCTAACAAGTTAGGGACTCCCACCGGACGAGCGTTTTTCAACAGAGTCCTCCCAACCCTTCGGCAGGCTCAGGACAGGCCCTGGGCGAGGGGGAAACCGGACTCCCCTCCCTCACTTCCCCCCCAGAGTTGGGAGGGACTGAGGGGGGGCGGAGAGGGCCAACTGCCAAAGGAGATCGTAGAATGAAAATGAAATGGAAACTTCTGGTTGCCTTGTTCACTCTTCTGCTCGCCCTGGGCATAACGGCGACGGCGTCCGCCCACGGGGCCAGGATCGAATACAAGATCAGCATGGCGGTCGAAATTCGCGCCACCTACGACACCGGCGAACCGATGGCCGGAGGTCAGATCGCGGTCTACGCCCCCGACGACCCGTCCACCCCCTGGCTGACCGGGGTCTGCGACGAGGATGGCCGCTTCACCTTCACGCCCGATCCCTCCAGGCCAGGAACCTGGGACGTGCAGGTGCGCCAGTCAGGCCACGGTGACATGGTCCACATTCCCATCGGTGAGGGCACGGCCATGGCGGGCGGCACCGGCTACACCCCGCTCCAGATCGTGCTGATGGCGGCCTGCGTCGTCTGGGGATTCGTCGGTACCGCGCTGTTCTTCTCCCGCAGGCGCGCCCTGAGCCCTTCGACTATGCTCAGGAAAGGGAGGGTCTGATGCACATCCCTGATGGTATTCTCCCCACCGCCGTGTGCGTCGGTGGGTATGCGACCGCAGGAGCGGCCACCTGGTACTCGCTCCGCAAGATCGGCCAGGAAGAAAACCCCCAGGAGGGCATCCCTAAAGCCTCCCTTCTCACCGCCGCCTTCTTCGTGGCCTCCTGGATTCACGTCCCGGTGCCTCCCACCAGCGTCCACCTGGTGCTGAACGGCCTGCTGGGCGCGGTGCTGGGCTATTACGCCTTCCCTGCCATCCTCATCGGCCTTTTCTTCCAGGCGGTGATGTTCCAGCACGGCGGCCTGACCACGCTGGGGGTGAACGCGGCGATAATGGGGCTGCCCGCGCTCCTGGCTTACCACGTATTCCGACTGCGCCGCGTCTTCGGGAAGGAGAGCCGGGTGTGGAGCGGCGTTTTCGGATTCCTGGCCGGCGCCGGGGGACTCGGCATCTCGGCCCTTTTCTCCCTGGCACTCCTCATCACCAGCATCCCGGCCCACCTCGACGTCGAGGCAGAACGGGCGAGTATCTACGCGCTGAGCCTGGCTCACGTGCCGCTGATGGCCCTCGAGGGCGTCTTCACCGCGCTGGTGGTCCTCTTCCTCCAGCGGGTCAAGCCGGAACTTCTGGAGGATGGTTTCCCCCCAGGATTGGGGGGTTAGGGGGGCTGGCAGATGAAACTCCTCCTCGACGAGTACGCGCACCTGGATTCCCCGTTACACCGCTGGGAGCCGAGGTGCAGGCTCACCGCCTTTGTGGCTCTGATCTTCGCCTTCTCCTTCGTGCGGGACCTGCGCCTCCTGCCGGCGATGTTTGCGGCCAGTCTCGCTCTCTACGCTGTTTCCAGGATGCCCGTCTCTTTCCTACTGACGCGGCTGCGCTTCCCCGGCTTCTTTCTGCTGATGACGGCCGTCCTGCTGCCTTTCCTATCGGGCCAGACCGTCATCGCGCGCCTCGGGCCGCTCGCCCTGCGGCAGGAGGGGTGCCTGGATCTGCTTTTGATCGTCGTCAGGTTCGTCTGCATCCTGACGGCCGGCCTGATCCTCTTCGGAACCGCGCCCTTCTTGACCACCATCAAGGCGATGCGGGCCCTGGGCCTGCCCCCCATCCTGGCCGACATGACGCTCTTCTCCTATCGCTACATCTACGAGATCGGCGATGACCTGGAGACGATGGAGACGGCGATGGGACTGCGCGGCTTTCGTGAGCGCCGCCTTGGTAGTCGCAGCCTCGGTGTCCTCGCTTCGCTGGCCGGGAGTATCCTGGTGCGCAGTTACGAGCAGTCCGAGCGGGTTTACAAGGCCATGATTCTGCGGGGGTACGGTCAGCCCACCCGCTCCCGCGACGAGTTTCAGACTCGTCCCCGCGACGTGATCGCTCTCGTCGCCGCTCTCCTCGTCGCCGTCGGGTTCATTGCTGTGGAAATTCTCCTTCGGGGATTTGGGGGGTAGTCCTGTGGAACGCCAGACACAACAGCCCGAACTTTCCAATTCAAAGGAGCCCGCGCTCGTGGTCTCCGGCCTGTCCTTCTCCTATCCAGACAAGCCCGACGTGCTACGGGACGTGAGCCTGAAGATGCTGCCGGGGGAGCGGGTTGGCCTGATCGGTCCCAATGGTGCCGGGAAGACGACCCTCTTTCTGGTGGTCTGCGGGGTACTGAAGCCAGGCGTGGGGGAGATCGTTCTGTTCGGAAAGCCGATGGTGCATGGGGATTTCCGTCCGGAGATCAGCATGGTCTTTCAGAATCCGGACGATCAACTATTTTGTCCATCGGTGCGGGACGACGTCGCCTTCGGCCCACAGAACCTGGGGCTGTCGAAGGGCGAGGTGGAGACCAGGATAACGGAGGCGCTCGCGCTCACGGGGGCTCTGGAACTGGCCGACCGGCCGCCCCACCACCTCTCCGGAGGCGAAAAGCGCATGGTCTCGATTGCGGGCGTGCTGGCCATGCGCCCGAGGCTGGTGATCTACGATGAGCCCAATGCCAACCTCGACATCCGTTCCCGGCGTCGCCTCATCCGCTTCCTGCAAGCGTCGAAAGAGACCATGCTTATCGCGTCCCACGACCTGGAGCTCATCCTGGAGGTGTGCGACCGCGCGATCCTGATGGACGAGGGGCGCATCGTCGTGAACGGG
>JACNHM010000419.1:5214-18374 GCA_014383605.1 Chloroflexota bacterium | reverse complement strand
GGTTGAACTTCAGGCCGTGGCACTATCGAGCCATCAGCGCTTAAATCGCTATAATGTCTAATTGGGACAGGCGACGCCGAAGGTGCTGGCTGCACTCAACCGAGCCTTGCATGATGCCGACAGCGATGTGCGCAACGCGGCGCACGAAGCGCTCTCGAAGCTGCTGGAAGGCAAGCCCATCCCGGGGGACGAGTGGGTGCCCTTGAAGGTGCGGCGGGAACGGCGGGAGAGGCGGAAGCGGAGACTGCAACGGGCTGCACTCGTCCTGGCCATGGCGCTGCCACCCCTGGCTTACATCCTGGCCGTCCTCTACCTGCCCGGTTTCCAGGCCAACGCCTGGATGCTGGCTGCCTTCGCCGCCTGGGCTGCCTTCTTGGGTGCGTTAGCCGAGATCACGGGGTGGTGGAGAGGGCCGCGGGGGTGAAGGCCCAGCAAGAGGCAAGAAGCAAGAGGCAAGAAACAAGAGACGTGAGGCCATTGCATCCTGCATCCTGCATCTTGCATCTTGCATCTTCCTGAGTGAGGAGACCAGACCATGAACAGACGAAATGCGTTCCGCTCCATTGAAGCCGCCGCCGTGCTGCTCTTCTTCCTGCAGGCGCTGCGGGTGCTCTTTTCCGTGCTCTTCGGCGTCATCTACGACGCCGTCTTTGAAGGACCGTTCACGTTGGCCGCAGTGGTCAAGGTGCTGCTGGTGCTGCTGGCGTTGCTCTGCCCGCTGCTGGCGCCGCGGGGGGCACGGGCGCAGCGACGGACGCTCTTCGGGGCCGCGCTGGTGGCCTTCGCTGCCCGCATCCCGCTGACGGTCAACGACCCCGGCGTGCGGCTGGTGGCCGGGGTGCTCGTCGCCGCCGCCGGTTCGCTCTACCTGGCCACGCTGGCGCGCAGGCGGTCGCGGCTCTTCATGCCTGCCTTCATCGCCGCACTGGTTGGCGACCAATTGCTGCGCACGCTGGGCCATACGTTTGACCTCGGCCTGCGACCCGCCTGGCTGCCGGTGCAGGCAGTGCTGTCGCTGGCGCTGGCCGTCGTCGCCTGGCTCGGTTGGCGGCGGCCTGCTGAAGAAGAAGCCGAACCGCAGGCGCGGCTGGGCCTCCTGGGCGGGCTGGCCGTGGGCGCGGCGCTCTTCCTGGAGACGTCGCTGCTCGATTTCCCCAACGCTGTGGCCCGCGTGAGCGGAGCGAGCTACAGCCTCATCGCCCCGCTGCTGATGCTGGTCACGCTGCTGGCCTGGCTGGCTTACGTCACCGGCGGGTACGAGCGGCTGCGGCTGGGCGAGAGTCGGCGGTCTGCCTGGCTCGTCCTGTTCACGCTGCTGGCGATGATCGTCGGGTTCGAGGCCGCGCCGCCGTGGGCCACGGCGGGGCTGTTGGTGGCGCAAGGGGCGCTGCTGTTGGTGCTGGGCGGCGCGCGGCGTGCCCGCGCTGAGAAACCGCATCGTGGCCCCGGCCTGGGTCTGGCGCTGGGGCTCGTCCTCTTCCTGCTGCTCAACTTCGCCTACGCCTTCGCCTTCACCTACGCCTACACCCTGGATTTCTTCCGCGGCACGGGGCAGCCTATCCTCTTCGTCGCCGTGCTGATCGTCACCCTGGCCGCGCTGCGACGGGGACAGCCGGTGCTGCCCAATCCCTCAGCGGCGCCGCTGTGGCAGCTTGTTGCCGGGCCGCTGCTGCTGGTCATCCTCTGCGCCGCCGTCGCCTGGCCGGCGTCGCTGCCGATGCCTGAACCGGCCACGACCCTGCGCGCCGCCACCTACAACATGCACTACGGCTACAACACCCCCTGGCAGCTCAGCCTGGAAGCGCAGGCCCGCACCATCGAGGAGAGCGGCGCCGACATCGTCTTCCTGCAGGAGGTGGACGCTGGCCGCATCACCTCCTACGGCGTGGACGATGCGCTGTGGCTGGCGCGGCGGCTGGGCATGCGAGAGGTCACCCTGCCCTGCGTGGAGGGGCTGACCGGCATCGCCTTACTCTCCCGCTATCCGCTGCTCGACCAGGGCGGGCGGCTGCTGCCCAGCGCGGAGGAGCAGACGGGCATCGTCTGGGCCAAACTCGACACAGGCCGTGGCCCGGTCAACGCCTTCGGCATCTGGCTGGGGCTGTCGCCGGAGGAGCGGGCCAGGCAGCTTGCGGGCGCGCTGGCCTTCATCGAGGAACATCCAGGGCCGGCCCTCTTCGGCGGTGATTTCAACTCCACGCCCGATTCGCCGGTCTACCAGCGCATCGCCGCCGCCGGCTTCGTGGACCCCTTCGTCGCCACCGGCACGGAGCCGCTGCTCACTTCGCCTTCGGAAAGGCCCAAGAACCGCATTGACTTCGTCTGGGTGCGGGACTTGCAGCCCACCGCCGCCGAGGTGCTCCCGTCCACGGCGTCCGATCACCGGTTGGTAGTCGTCGAGGTGGCACTGACTACCAATTTCCCAGTTTCCCAATCTACCGACCTACCATCATCATCCAAGTGAGGAGGGACAACCGCCATGCAACTCACATTTCTCGGCGCGACACGCACCGTCACCGGCTCCATGCACTTGGTGGAAGCCAACGGCGCACGGCTGTTGCTCGATTGCGGCCTCTTCCAGGGCCGCCGCAAGGAGACCTACGAGCGCAATCTCAACTTCCCTTTCGAGCCGGCCAGCATTGACGCCGTCATCCTGTCCCACGCCCACATTGACCACTCGGGCAACGTGCCCAACCTGGTGAAGCAGGGCTTCCGGGGGGTTGTCTGGTGCACCTCGGCGACGCGCGACCTGTGCGCGGCCATGCTGCGCGACAGCGGCTACATCCACGAGCAGGACGTGTTTTACGTTAACAAGCGCCGCCAGCGCCAGGGGCTGCCGCCGGTGGAGCCGCTCTACACCCGCCAGGACGCCGAAGCGTCCCTGCCCTCCTTCGTCACCATCGGCTACGGACGGCCCTTCCTCGTGGCCCCTGGCGTGCGGCTGACCTTCGGCGACGCCGGCCACATCCTGGGCTCGGCCATCACCGTGTTGGACATCGAGGAAAAAGGCCAAACGCGGCGGCTGGTTTTTTCCGGTGACCTGGGCCGGCCGGGTCTGGCCATCCTGCGCGATCCGGAGAAGGTGCGTCAGGCGGACGTGCTGATCATGGAGAGCACCTACGGCAACCGCTCGCACGAGAGCCGGGAAGAGGCGGAGCGCACGCTGCGCCGCGTGATCAACGACACCTACCAGCGGCGGGGCAAGGTGATCATCCCCTCCTTCGCCGTGGGCCGCACGCAGGAGTTGGTCTACGCGCTGCACCGCCTGGCCGACGCCCACAAGATCCCCGATTTGCCCATCTTCGTGGACAGCCCCCTGGCGGTCAACGTGACCGAGATCTTCCGCCTGCACCCCGAATGCTACGACGAGGAGATGCGGGAATTCCTCAACAGCGACCGGCAGCGCGATCCCTTCGGCTTCCGGCGGCTGCGCTACATCCGCGACGTGGAAGATTCCAAGGCCCTCAACTTCCTGCGTGACTCGGCGGTCATCATCAGCGCTTCGGGCATGTGCGAGGCGGGGCGCATTTTGCATCACCTGAAGAACAACATCGGCGACGCGGCCAATACCATCCTTTTTGTCGGCTTCCAGGCCGAGCACACGCTGGGCCGCCGCATCCTCGACGGCGAAGAGCGGGTGCGCATCTTTGGCGAGGAGCACCGCGTGCGGGCGGAGGTGGAGCGCATCGAAGGCTACAGCGCCCACGCCGATCAGGGCGAGTTGCTGGCCTGGGTGCAAGGTTTCGACCGCCAGCGGCTGCGCCAGGTCTTCCTCGTCCACGGCGAGGAGGAGGCGGCCTTCGTGCTGGCCGAGGGGGTGCGAGAACTGGGCCTGCGCGATGTGCGCGTGCCGGAGCGGGGGGAGGTTGGTAGCTGGTAGATTGGTACATTGGTAGGTCGGTAGATTGGTACGATGGGAGAGAGTTGTACTGCCGACCAAGGGCTCGGAGTGCAACTCCTCGCCAGCCTCCCACAGGCGACGGTCGGCGGTGCCTGCAGGTGTCCGAGTCCGACTACTGAACAGGCTCGCGGCACCAGATTTGAAAACCGACCTCTGTGCCAGTCGTGCACCCGGATTCTACCACGTTTTCATGCGTTGTGGTGAATGCGGTTCATGATGACTTCTTGTTCCTGTGGGCCAGCTTGACAAAAATAGCATCCGGAGTACAATGTTACGAGTTGTGAGAGTTGGTTCGTTTGCCGAGGCGGCCTCCCTGTACTGAGGCCTTTGTGAGACATGACGTCTGAATCACCCAGAGAAACCAGCAAAACAGAGCAGGACGCCGCAGACCCGTCCAAACGCGGCACGTTCCAAAAGGAGTCCAGCGGAGCAGACTGATAGCCCTTCCTCACTGAGGTGTCGTGAGCCGCCGAGGGCCGCAGTTCGTTCTGCGGCCCTTTTCCGTGCCTGGCCGGTGGCGTCTCAATCGTCCATATCTATCACCTGAGGAGGAACCCATGCTGTACCTGAGCCAGGTTCAAGGTCGAAAGGTTTGGGATGCCTGGAGCCGCCCCGTGGGAAAGTGCGCCGACATCCTGGTGGGAAACCTGGAGCAGCCGTTTCCCCCCATCGTGGCGCTGATGTTGAAGGACCACGGCGCGCCGGCGCACCTCATCTCCGCCGAGCAGATCAGCGAGTTGTTCCCCAGCATCGTGCTCAAAGTCCCCAAGGAGAATATCCGGCCCTACACGCCGAGCGGCAACGAGCTGCCGCTGGGTGAGCGGGTCCTGGATCGCCAGATCGTGGATACCGAGGGACGGCGCGTCGTGCGGGTCAACGATCTGCAGATCGCCAGGGTGGAGGATCGTTTCTGCCTGGCCGGCGTGGACGTGGGGGGCCGGGGGCTGCTGCGGCGTCTGGGCGTGGAACGGCCTGTCAGCGCCATCGCCCGGCGCCTGCACCGCCGCTTGCCGGAGAGTGTCATCCCCTGGGAAGATGTCGCCCCCCTACAACACGAGGACCCGTTGCGCCTGCGTATCTCGCGCGACAAGATCAGCCAACTGCCGGCGGCGGACATTGCCGCGATCCTGAACGACCTGGACCGCAGGACCGGCCATGCCCTGCTGGCTCAGTTGGACGACGAGACGCTGGCCGACGCCCTGGAGGAGAGCCCGCCGAAGGTCCAGGTGGCCGCGCTCTCCCAGTTAACCCCCGAGCGGGCGGCCGACATCCTGGAGGAGATGGGGCCGGACGAGGCCGCCGACCTGCTGGCCGACCTGCCGGCCGAGACCAGCGCCCGGCTCCTGGAGCTGATGCAGGACGAGGACGCCGGGGACGTGCAGGCGCTCCTGGGCTACCCCGAGGACTCGGCTGGCGGCATCATGACCACCGAATTCGCCTGGGTGCCCACCGGCCTGCGCGCTGCCGAGGCGCTGGAGTACCTGCGTGGGTCGCCTGACGCCCAGGACGACGAGGTCATGCCCTACGTGTACATCCTCGATGTGGAGCGTCACCTGCGCGGCGTGGTCAGCCTGCGCGACCTGGTCATGGCCCCGCCGGATCAGCCCCTGGCGGAACAGTCCGACGAATCGCCGCTGACCGTGGGCCCCCTCACCTCCCAGGAGGACGTGGCCTACCTGATGGCCAAGTACGATCTGTTGGCCGTCCCGGTGGTGGATGCCGAGACCACTGAAATGCTGGGCATCGTCGCCGTGGATGACGCCATTGATACGGTGCTGCCCACGGCGTGGAAGAAGCGGCTGCCGCGCCTGTACGGGGGCTCCCGATGACTCTCAGACAACGTTTCGGATACGTGCCGCGGCGGTTGTGGTTCTTCCTGTCCATCTTTGGCCCCGGCCTGATCACCGCCAGCGCCGACAACGACGCTCCCGGCATCGCCACCTACTCGATGGCCGGCTCGACCTACGGCTATCGCTTCCTCTGGCTGCTGGTGGTGGTGACCCTGGGCGAGGTGATCGTGCAGGAGATGGCGGCCCGCATGGGCGCCGTGACCGGCAAGGGGACGGCCGACCTGATCCGTGAGCGTTTCGGCGTGCGCGTGACCGCCTTCGCCATGCTCTGCCTGCTTCTGGCTAACCTGGGCACGACGGTGGCCCAGTTCGCCGGCATCGCCGCCGCTGCCGAACTGTTCAGCCTCAGTCGCTATATCGCCGTCCCGCTGGCAGCGCTGCTGGTGGGCTTCGTCGTGCTGCGCGGCAGTTACACCCACGTGGAGAAGGTGCTGCTGGTGCTGTGCCTCTCGGCGTTGAGTTATGTGGTCTCTGCCTTCATCCTGCGCCCGCCGTGGGGGGAGATCTTGCGGCAGGCCGTCACGCCATCTTTTCAGAGCGATCCCCGGTACATCCTGGCCGTGCTGGCGACCATCGGCACGACCATCACGCCCTGGGGCATCGTCTACATGCAGGCCTCTGTCGCCGACAAAGGGGTGAAATTGAAGGACTACCGGTACACGCGGCTGGACGTAACCGCCGGGGCCACGTGGGGCAACGTCGTCTCCGCTTTCATCGTCATCTGCACGGCGGCGACGCTGTACGCGCACGGGATGGCCGTGGAGACGGCGGAGCAGGCGGCGCGTGCGTTGGAGCCGTTGGCCGGAGCGGGAGCGCGCTACCTCTTCTCGACGGGGCTGCTGGGGGCCTCGCTCTTGGCGGCCTCGGTGCTGCCCCTCTCCACCACCTACGCCCTCTGCGAGGCCTTTGGCTGGGAGCGCGGGCTGGACCAGCGGCCGCGCGAGGCGCCGATCTTCTACGGCCTCTACGCCGGCATCATCGTCCTCGGCGCGCTGGTCGTGTTGATCCCGGGGCTTCCCCTTTTCCCCATCATGTGGCTGTCGCAGTCGTTGAACGCGATCCTGCTGCCGGTGCTGCTGGTGCTGGTGTTGAAGCTGGCGAACGACCGGCGCCTGATGGGCGATTGGGCCAACCAGCGCGTGCAAAACGTGCTGGTCTGGGGTTTGACGGGCTTGATCGGGGCCATCACGGTGGCGTTGTTCGTTTTGCCGCTGGCGGCGGGTGGATAGAACGTGGGACAGATCCACGGCAGGCGACTTGTGCCAGGCTGCAAGCAGCGGTGATGAATCGGACACACGAGAGGTGAGGAGTGGAAAACAAGCACCAGGCAGATCCAACGAGCGAACATGACCTCAGGATGCCCTTGCTGGCGGCCGGTTCGGAGTCGTGTGCCCGTGGGCGCAAGAGAAGACGGTGGATCCCGCGCTTCCACGGGGTACGGATCGTCTGTCTAGGATTGTTGGCTCTGCTAGCAGTGGGCGTAGTGCGGCACGAGTGTTACCTGGCCCGTTCCGATTCACCAATGGAGGCGTACCCATCCCTGACTCTCGACGGATACCATCGCCTGTTGGTCCTGGCACCCCACTGCGACGATGAGACGTTGGGCGCAGGCGGTCTGATCCAGGCCGCACTCCGTGAGGGGCTGGGCGTGCGTGTGGTCATCGTCACCGCCTGCGATGGGTATCGCAGCGCCGCCATAGCGCAGTTCCGCCGCGTTCGGCCTGGGCCGGAAGACTTCGTCGCCCTGGGGGAGCTTCGCCGCCAGGAATCACTGCAAGCCCTTGCCAGGTTAGGCCTGCATACGACAGACGATGTCGTCTTCCTGATGTACCCCGAGAGAGGGTCGCCTGCTTTGTGGTGGGACTACTGGGAGGGGGATCAGCCATATAGATCGCCGTACTCGGGGTTGGCATCCAGTCCCTCTGGTGCGCCGTACGATGGCCAGGCATTGTTGCAGGGTCTACGGAGCATCCTGGCGGCAGACCGTCCCGACGTGATCGTCATGCCCCATCCCAACGACGAGAACATTGACCACAGGGCTCTGGCCGCGTTCGTCTCCCTGGCCTTGGAGTTGGAGCGAGCAGAGGACACCACCTTCCAGCCCCAGGTGCTGGGGTACCTGGTACACTACGGGCTGTACCCCCAGCCCTTCGGCTTGAAGCCGGGAATGTTCTTGAGACCACCGAGACATCTCGAATCCATCGGCGAATGGGTAACATGGAGGTTATCCGCCGAGGAGTTGGCGGCCAAACAGAAAGCGGTGGATGCCTATCCTTCCCAGAAACGGCTTATGGGTTATTACCTGAACAGCTTCGTGCGGCAAAACGAACTGTTTATGCGTGTAGATGGTGCTGTCTCGTTGGGCATTGTGGACGGCGTGTCCCTTGCCGACGCCGACAGCCCGCAAACGGTCTCAGGCGATGTTGGCTTGCCGGGGCTATACGATCCCGTGGACGACAGCATTGTGCGCCAGCTCTCCAGCGGCGCCGACATCGAGGAGCTGCGCCTGCTCCGGCTCGGCGACAGCCTGTGGATAGGCCTGAATCTGCGCGGACGTGTGAACCGCGCCTACAACTATGACCTCTACGTGCGGACTGTCGCGGCCGGGAGCAGCACGACCTGGAGCCGTCGCTACAGTCAAGGCGCAGATGACGTGTGGCAGTATGCTCGCACCGTCTGGTATCGGCTCGATCTGGACACACTCAACCACCCGGACTGGCTGATTCTGACAGCCGAAACCCGTCGGGGTCTGGTACTGGACCGCACGGCCTGGCACGTGATCCGCCTGGAGGAAAGCCCGTTCGACTAGTCCGCCCTTCTGTGCAGAGGTGCAGAGGTGCAGAGGTGCGGAGGTGTGGAGGTGTGGGAAGGATAGATGTGCTGGTGGATACGTCCCTACCGTCCATCGGATCGCCAGGCCGTCTGGACGCTGGTGGCCGACACCGCTTTCTTCGGCGCTCCCGTCGAGGCCTTCCTGGAAGATCGCACCCTGTACTGTGCGGCGTTCGCGGCCTACTACACCGACTACGAGCCAGATCGGTTATGGGTAGCCGAGGTGGACAGAACCGTGGTAGGATACGTGATGGGGTGTGGCGACAGCCGGCGGCGCGTGCGCACGTGGGGCACGCGCATCCTGCCGACCATTCTAGGCGCGGGGCTCCAGCGCCGCTACCGGATCGGGAGAAAGACGCTACGATGCGCCTGGCGCTTGCTGCAGGCTGTACTGGGGCGACAGATTCCGGCCGTCCCGTTCGATCAGTTCCCCGGTCATCTGCACATCGGCGTAGCAGCAGCAGCGCGAGGTCAGGGGGTCGGTCGTGCGCTTCTGGAGACGAGCCTGGCGCAGTTCTGGGCGACGGGCGTAAGCGGTGTTCACTTGATGACAACCGACCGCAACCGGGCAGCCTGTCACCTGTATGAATCGCTGGGCTTCCAACTGTTGGATACCCGCCAGGCAGGCTTCTGGCGCGGGCTGATAGCAGGCGGTGTCCAGAATCGCGCCTATGGGATCAGAGCGGACTGGTGGGTAGGGGGAAATGGAGATGGAGACACCGCGTTTCTGCCCGCGCTGCGGGGCTGAACTGACGATGCGCTACACCGGCGAGCGGCCGCGGCCCCTCTGCCCGGCCTGCGGTTTTGTCTACTACCTGAACCCGACGGTGGCCGCGGGCACGCTGGTGGAGGAGGACGGGCGGATCGTCCTCGTGCGGCGCAAGGCCGACCCGCGCGCCGGCTACTGGGGCCTGCCAGCGGGCTATGTGGAAGCTGACGAGTCGGCCGAGGAGGCAGCTATCCGCGAGACGCGGGAGGAAGTGGGGTTACAGGTCGAGCTGGATGAGTTGCTGGATGTCTATTCCTACGGCGGCGAGTTGCAGCGCCGGGGCGTGCTGATCCTCTACTCCGCCCACGTGGTGGGCGGAGCGTTGCAGGCGGGCGACGACGCGGTCGAGGCGGCTTTCTTCGCCCCCGACGAACTGCCGCCCGAAGAGGACATCGCCTTCCGCACCCATCGCCAGGCGCTGCGCGATTGGCGGCGGGCGCGGGCCGTCGTCTATCGGCCGGCCACGCTGGTGGAAGCAGAGGAGGCCACGAGGATCAACCGCACCCACGGCGAGCCGGAGCGGGATTTCGCCGCCGACGTCCGTTTGCCCCAGGGCACGCTGCTGGTCGCCGTGGACGACAGCACGCTGGTCGGTTTCGCCAGCCTGACCATCTTCCCCGAGCAGGGGATCGCTCGTCTCAATCAGGTCTTCGTGCTGCCCCGCTACCGCCGCTGGGGCATCGGCAGCGAGTTGATCCGGCGCGGCATTGGTTTGGCGCGCGAGGAGCAGGTATCCGGGCTTCTGGCTGAGGTGGAGGCGACCAATCCGGCCATGGTGGTGTACATCAAGCTGGGCTTTCGCGTCTCCGGCTTCCTGAACGGCCCCGCCCCGGGGCGACCGGGGCGGGAGGCGGTGCTCTTCCTGAGTTGCGATTTCTGAGGAGAAGTCCTGCCTGGCCTCACTGCTCCAGCAGGTAGGAGACGAAGACCAGGGGGCCGTAGGGTTCGTGGTGCTCCTGCGCCACGCCGCCGGGGTAGCGGGCCTGCAGTTCGGGCAGCACGTCCAGGTGGTTGGGGGTGAGGATGAAGACGCGGCGCGGCCCGGGGCAACCGTCCAGCGCCGCGCCGTGGGCCTCGGGGGGCAGGTCGACCGTCGCTCGCGGGTAGGCCAGGAAGGCGATCTCCCGCACCTGAAGCTGCCACGGCTCGCTGATCATGCAGGCATTGATCTTGGGATCCAGCCCGTAGAGGTAGCGGCCGATGCGCGCCGCCGGCCGGGCGTTGTTCTCCACCGCGCTGGTGTAAAGCTGCCAGTTGTGCAGTCCCACGAAGGTCAGCCCCAGAACGAGCAAGAGCGCCACCAGCGCCGAGGCTGTTTCTCCCCACATCCGCTCGACCAGCGCCCACATCCGCTCCACGGCCAGCGCCGCCAGCAGCACCGCCGCCGGCAGGATGCCCACCAGCCGCGGCCAGAAGGGCGCGTTGTTGGTCAATGCGCTGCCGATGAAGAGGATCAGCAGCAGCCAGATGACGGCCAGGGCGTGGCCTGCCCGGCGGAAGCTCCGCAGCGCGACGCCTATCCCCAGCACCAGCAGCGGCGAGGTGAAGGAGTCGAGCATCGGCCTGGCCAGGCCGAACTGTGTACTGGTGTCAATGAAGTAGTGAAACATGAACAACGAGTGTGTGATCTGCTCCTTGATCACCACGCCCACCGAAGTGGTGCGATACACGCCCATGAGGTGCTTCAGCACTGCCGGGTGGAAGATGAACACCATCTGGCCGCGGCTGAGGAAGCTGAAGGGATGGCCGATGAAAAAGGGGATCATCGGCCCCATGCCCAGCAGCACGGCCAGCCCGAAGAGCGCCAGTCCACCCCCATTGCCCCGCAGCAGGTCCCGCCGCCAGAGCAGCGCGTAGACAAAAAAGACGGCAACGATCACAGGCACGATGCGCGCCGAGTAGTACATCTGGAAACCGATGGCCAACAGCAGCCCGCTGGCGACGAAGGAGAGGTGCTGGCGCCGCTTCAGTCCCCGCACCAGAAGGTAGAGGCTGAACAGGGCGAAGGGCCAGGGGTCCATGTACTCGGCGATGCGGCTGAAGTGTATGTGCACGTAGGAGATGGCCAGGAAGCTCGCCGCCAGCAGTGGGAGGCGCCTCCTGGAGGCCACCGTTAGCCGCCAATCTGCAATCTGCAATCCGCAATCCGCATTCCCGAACAGTTCTCGCGCCAGCAGGTACAGCCCCAGCACCGTCAGCGTCCCTCCGATGACCGAGGCCATGTTCAGGCCGAACAGGTCGTTGCCGAAGAGGGACATGCTCAACGCCGCCGGCACGAAGGCCATGGCCGGGATCTCCGCCCACATGGTGCTGAAGATGGTGCGCTGCTGCCCCGCCAACAGCTTCCGTGCCTCCAGGCCGTGGGAGGCCATGTCGCCGTGGAAGTCGTGGGGGATGGTCTCCAGGAGGTAGAAGCGCAGAAAGAAGGCCACGGCGAGGATCAATAGCAATAGCGCCAGTTCCATGGCCGATGGTCTAGTTCGGAGTTCAGAGTTCGGTGTTCGGGGTTGGCCTCCGAACACTGAACGCCGAACACCGAACTCAGCCCTTAGGCGAAGCTGCGAGATGAGCAGCGTGGCCATGCTGCTAAGCCAGAGCCAGCGCACGGTGATGCTTTCGCCGCGCCGGCAGAAGATGACCACGGCGGTGAGACCCAGCCCCACGGCGGCCAGCACGAGGAGCAAGCGTGCCACGGGCAATGCTGGGACAGATCTCAGACCTGCCCCTGGTTCCTTCGGACGCCAGGCCGGGCGGATGATGCGACCATTCGGCGCGTCGCGGCGGGGCTTGGGGCGGGAGGGAGTTGTAATCCTCGCCGCGGCGGCCTGCACTGGCGGCAAGGCCACCAGCCCAAAGATGACCAGCGCCGCGACGTAGAGCGCGCCGGCAACGTTGAGCAGCAAGCCCCGTTCCCACTGGCCCACCCACGGGGAGGGGAGCTTGCCGTCCAACAACAGTTGGGCGGTATAAGCCATCGCCAAGGCGATCATCGTCAGCAGCAAGCGCAGCACGTCTTGTACCTCTGAATCGTGTGGGGGCAGGATCTGTGCCTGCCCAATCACAGCTCCCGTGGCGCGGTGTACATGGCCATGACGTTCTCCAGCGGTGTGTCGGCCTGGATGTAATGCGCCGGGGCGCAGATGTAGCCGCCGCCCCGGCCCAGCAGGCGGCAGCGCCCCCGCACCTCGGCCTGCACCTCCTGCGGCGTGCCGTAAGGCAGCGTGTGCTGGATGTCCACGCCGCCGTGGAAGACCAGCCGCGCCCCATGCTCCCGCTTGATGCGAGCCAGGTCCATGCCCGCCGCCCGCGGCTGCAACGGATTGAGCACGTCAATGCCCATCTCTGCGGCGAAGGCGCCGATGAGCGGGAAGACGGCGCCGCAGGAGTGGTACATGATGCGCACCGGGTAGCGGCGGATGGCCGCGTTCAGCCGCTGGTGCCGTGGCAGGATGAACTGCCGCCACATGGCTTCGGAGATCATCAACCCCTGCTGGATGCCGACGTCATCGTAGGTGTAGACCATATCCACCAGGCCGCCGGCAGCCTCCAGCACCCGCGTCACGTTGGCGATGTAGACGTCGGTGAAGCAGTCCATGATGGCGCAGGGGATCTCCGGCTGGAGCTTCAGGTCTATGAGGAACTGCTCCAGGCCGCGCAGCGCCCACGACCATTCGAAGATGCCGCCCACCTCGTAGCGGATGTGGTAGGCCGTTTCCCGCTGCAGCGCCTGGATCTTGTCCGGCAGGGTGCGGACGTCCCAGTGCTCCGGCCGCGCCCAGCCGTCCCAGGTTTCCACGTCGGCCACGCT
>JACNHM010000419.1:0-4820 GCA_014383605.1 Chloroflexota bacterium | reverse complement strand
CTGGAGAAACGCCCGCCGCGCGGCGGGCGAGGTGGGAAGTTGCTTCATGTTCGATCTGTGTCAGCAGGGGCAAAGCGTGCTTTGCCCCTACTCCTTCTCGTAAGGCTGGCCGTCGGCGGCGGGCGGGATGACCCGGCCGATGACGCCGCCCAGGATGATCATCGTCAGGATGTAGGGCGCCATCTGCAGGAATTCGGGCGGCAGGGCGATCTTGAAGGCCTGCATCTTGCCCTGTACGGCGTCGGCGAAGCCGAAGATGAGGGCCGCCAGGAAGCTGCCGACGGGTGTCCAGTTACCAAAGATCATGGCCGCCAGGGCGATGAAGCCCTGGCCGTGGGTCATGTTGTCTTCGAAAGATCCCAAGCCCAGCGAGAAGTAGGAACCGGCCAGGCCGGCGATCAGGCCGCCGATGATGACGTTGACGTAGCGCATGCGGAACACGTTGATGCCCACGGTGTCGGCGGCGCGGGGATGTTCGCCTACGGCGCGGGTGCGCAGACCCCAGGGGGTGTAGAACAGGATGAAGCTGACCAAGGGCACCAAGAGCAACATCATGAACACGGTGGGGGTGTTCTCGAACAGCTTGCCCAGGATGGGGATGTCGGCCAGGATGGGGATGCGCACGAGGCTGATGGCCCCCGGCGTGCTCAGGCCGGCCGGCTCCAGCAGCCGGATGTTGAGGTAGCGGGTGGCGCCGGCGGCCAGGATGTTGATCACCGTGCCGCTGATGATCTGGTCTACGCGGTAGTTGATGGACAGAATGGCATGCAGCGCGGCCATCAGGCCGCCGGTCAGCACGGCGGCGAGCATTCCCAGCCATTGGTCGCCGGTCGCGGAAGTCACGGCAATGGCGGCGAAGGCTCCGAAGAGCATCATGCCCTCAATGGCGATATTGATCACCCCGGCCCGCTCGCAGAGCACGCCGCTCAGCGCGCCTAGCGTCAGTGGAGTCGCCGAGGTCAACGTGGTTTTCAGCAGCCCCGGCAGGTTCATGCTTTTTCCTTTGGTTATCCAAATCAGGAAGGAGGCCACCACCAGAAAACCCGCTGCGCCGAGGAGCACGCCGGTGGAGCGGAAGCCCTTGTACAACTGCCAGCCGCCGACGAAGGTGCACAGCGCGCCGAGCACGTAGAGCGACTGGCGGGACGGCAAGGCAAACAAGGTGCCGATTTTTTCATCGAAGAAGGTTGCGATCTGGTTCTCCTGCGTAGCCAGGCCGGCCACAGTGATGATGGCCAATCCCGCCAGCATTGCCACGATACCCAGAACCCGATCGCGGGTGATCAGCTCGCGCCACTTTTGTGACATGCAACGCCTCCGTGTGTCTCACTCAGCTCTACGTCCCCCAGCCACGGGTGATGGTGGTGGGGACCAGCTCTTCGCGCCTGACCCGCAGCCGGTACAGGGAGCGCACGATGGCCGGGGCAGCGATAAGGATGATGACCATGGCCTGGATGATGGCCGTGATCTCCAGGGGGATGCCGGCAATGGACATCATGCGCGTGCCGCCAGCCCGCAGCATGCCGAACAGCAGGCTGGCCAACACGACGCCCACGGGGTGGCTGCCCCCCAACAGCGCCAGGGCGATGGAATCGAAGCCGTAGCCCGCCTGGAACCCCAGCGTCATGTTGTGGGTGAGGCCCAACGACTCGCCGACGCCGGCCAGCCCGGCCAGCGCTCCGCTCAGGAACATGGCCAGGGCGATGTTGCGCCCGATGCTCATGCCGCAATAGCGGGCGGCGTCGGGATTGGCTCCCACCGTTCGCATCTCGAAGCCCCAGGTCGTCTTCCACAGAAACCACCAGACGAAGACGGCGGCCAGCACAGCGATGATCAGGCCGGCGTGCAGCCGGATGGGGGGCGGGAAGAAGCGAGGCAGCTTGGCCGTGTCCAGGATCTCCGGTGTGCGATGCGTGCCCTGGATCGCTTCCAACGGCTCTCGAAGCAACCATTCGACCAGGCGGAAGGCCATCCAGTTCATCATGATGGTGTTGATCACCTCGTGCGCCCCGGTCCAGGCCTTGAGGAGGCCCACGATGCCGGCCCAGATGCCGCCGCCCAAGGCCCCGGCGGCGATGGCCAGGGGCAGGTGGATGTAGGCAGGCAAGCCCTTGACCGAATAGCCCACGACGACGGCACAAAGCCCGCCGATGACGAACTGCCCCTCGGCGCCGATGTTGAAGAGCCCAGCTCGGAAGCCCAAGGCCACGGCCAGGCCGGTGAGGATGTAGGGGGTGGACTTGGTCAGGCTCTCGGACACCGGCCGCATGGCGGAGCGAAACGCTTGGGCATCTCCCTCCACAATCCAGGACTCCAGCCCGGCGGAGATCTTGGCCGGGCTGCCCAAGGCTCCTTCGAACAGAGACACGTACGCTGTCTTGACCGCATTCCAGGCCAACTGCAGCACCGTGCCTGGCTCTTCAAAGAAGTTGCCGAAGGCCTGCAGCACCGCACGATCAGTGAACACGATGACGATGGCACCAATGATGAACGCGGTGACCACGGCCAACACGGGGATCACCGCTCCCTGCAACCAGGCCAAAGAGCCGCTGCGGATAGTGATCAGGGCCAGCGTCAGCAGCAGAAACACGCCACACAAGGGAAGGACGGCTTGAGCCCCCGTCTTGCTCAGGACGATGCCCACCACGGCCAGGATGAGGAGGCCCATCAATCCCAGGCAGATGCGCAGGAGCCACCGGCGATGGGTTCGCAAAAACCTGGGCCGCTGCAACTCGGTTGCACTTTCCGTCATGGCCTCACTGGCCATCGAGACCTCATGCTCGCTCAAGGACATCACCCCCTTCTGCTGTTTCTTGCTCGCGTGGTCCGCCGGCCATCCACAGACCCAATTCCTCGCGCGTGGTCTTGTCGGCATCTACGGTGTAGACGATTCGGCCTTCGTACATCACGGCCACGCGGTCGGACAGGCTCATGATCTCGTCCAGTTCCGCCGAAACCAGGAGCACCGCCACGCCCTCAGCTCGTTTCTCGATCAACCGCTTGTGGATGAACTCAATGGAGCCCACGTCCAGTCCTCGCGTGGGCTGGGCGGCTATGAGCAGTTTGACGGGCCGCGAGAGTTCACGGGCCACAATCACTTTCTGCTGATTCCCTCCCGACAAGTTCTTTGTAGTCAAGGCAATGGTCGGCGTGCGGATGTCAAAGGTCTCCACCAACTTGTCGGCCCGTTGGAAGACGGCCTCGTCGTTGATGATGATGCCGCGGGCGATGGGAGGCTGGTAGTAGGAATTCAGGATCAGGTTGTCATGGAGAGGGTAACTCAGCACCAGACCGTCCCGTTGCCGATCCTCTGGCACGTGAGACACGCTGAACTCGCTGATCTGCCGCGGGCTGGCATGCGTTGTCTCCACGCCGCTGATCCACACCCTCCCGGCGGTGGCTGGCTGCAAGCCGGTCAGCACTCTGACCAACTGAGTCTGGCCGTTGCCCTGCACGCCAGCCACGCCCAGGATCTCACCTGCCTGCACCTCCAGGTTCACGCCCCTGACCACCGGCTGGTGCCGTTTGTCGAGGGCGTGCAGATCCTCTACTTTGAGGACGACCTCTCCTGCCTCTACGGTCTTCTTTTCCACCCTGAGGATGACCTCGCGCCCGACCATCATGGCCGCCAGGCTGGCCTCGCTGGCCTCTTTCGGCCGCGCCTCACCGGCCACGCGGCCATCGCGCAGCACGATGATCCGGTCGGCAACGGCCAGCACCTCTTTCAGCTTGTGGGTGATGAAAATGATGGACTTGCCCTGCTGGGTCAGGGAGCGCATCACCTGGAAGAGCTCCCTGGCTTCCTGGGGGGTGAGCACAGCCGTTGGTTCGTCCAGGATCAGGATGTCGGCCTGCCTGTAAAGCGCTTTGACGATCTCCACCCGCTGCTGCGTGCCCACCGGCAGGTCTTTCACATAAGCCTCCGGCTCCACGTCGAGGCCGTATTGGTGGGAGATCTGGCGCACCTGCCGGGCATCCGCCTTCAGCCCCAGAGGCACCAGCTCACTGAACCAGAGCAGAACCTCCAGCAGCACCAGGTACAGGCCAAGGAGCAGCCATAGGCCGATGTAGCCCAGGGCAACGTACAGCAGAATGCGCAGCAGCGTCTGCAGCGCGGCGCCGACGCCGGGAAGCAGCCCGGCCAGCGTGATCGGGCCAGTGATGGCGAAAGCGGTGGCCAGAGCCAACACGGTCAGCCACAGACGCCCCCGTTGCGGATCGGCCCAAGGGACGGTGGGACGGCGGGTGGCAACGAAACCGTACACCGCTGCGCTGATCAGCAAGAAGGCGATGAGAACAGCCCAGAAGGGCTGGCCGAGGAGGAAAAGCAGGAACTCCAGCCCGAAGAAGAGGAGATAGGCAATCGCCCAGGTCAATGCGGAGCGAGCGGTGTTGTACGGTCCGGCAAGACGATGATGCAGATGGGGGAGGGGATTGATGCGCTGCAGGAAGCCTTGCACGCGCCGCGTGATGGGCGTCAGGTTGAGGCCGAACAGGCTCTGGGTCTCGGTGCCCAGCACCACGTTTTCGACCACGGTCATCACCGGCACCAGCATGAAGTGCTGGTGGACCATGCCGATGCCGCGGGCGATGGCGTCGTTGGGACTGTCAATCTGAGCCTTCTCGCCGTTGAGGAAGATCTCTCCCTCGTCCGGTGCGTAAAGCCCGTAGAGGATGTTCATCAAGGTGGTCTTGCCGGCGCCGTTCTCCCCCAGAAAGGCCAGCACCTCTCCCTTCTCCAGGTGGAAGTCAATGTGATCGTTGGCCAGGACGCCGGGGAATCGTTTGGTGATATCGCGTAGTTCGAGGACAGGAGGCAT
>JACNHM010000096.1 GCA_014383605.1 Chloroflexota bacterium | reverse complement strand
CGTCCAGCGCCCGCACCTCGGCCCCGTCGCCGTAGACTTTGGTCAGGTCGTGGGTCTCGACGATGATGTCATTGTTCATCATCAGCTTTGCTCCTGCAGGTCGGTAAAGTGGTAAATTGGTACACTGGTAGATTGGTACAGAGGCGCCGGTCACCTGGCCCCCTTACCACACGCCCGGCAGCAGGCGGTAGCCCACCCGCGCCGCATACTCCCCGTAGCCGGCGAGTTCGTCGTGCAGGGTGCGGTCTTCCAACGCCGTGCGGACGACCAATGCCAGCGCCCCCACCACCCCCGGTATCAGCGCCCACGGCGAGCCGAGCATCAGCGGCACGGCCAGCGCGTGGATGATCGCACTGACGTAACCCGGATGGCGCACGAACCGATATGGCCCGGTGTCGCATACCGTGTGCCCGCGGTCCTCCTGGATGCGCACAATCGTGGCGAAGTAGGCATTTGAGGCCATGGCCCAGATGAGCAGCGCGAATCCCAGCGCGAAGGCCACAGCACCTGCAAGATGCACTGCCAGTGCGAGCGGCCCCGTCCACCCGAAGCGCACGTCCAGCCCGGCGATGAGCGGCGCGATCACCATATACATGATGGCGAACAGGCCGCCGAAAATCAAGTCCCAAACTTTGATGCCTTTGGCCTTAGAGCGTTCCGCGACCGTCTCCGGGCTGTAGCGCAGCATGAAGCTGGCGTTGACAGCCACGCCAGCCAGGTACAGTCCGATGAACACCCAGGCCCACACCCAGTCTAACCGGCCTGCTGCAAGAAACAGTATTGCCGCCTGGATGGCCAGGGTCACGAACACCTGCACCGCTCGTCTGACGATCCCCGCTTTGAGGTCCGGGGCCTGTTGTCGGGCCTTGTGTGTGGCGTCTACGTTCATGGCTTCATTCTCCTTCCCACGAATATCGCGTATCCCAGGTATTCGAAGATATTCTTCGGGAGATACCGCCTTTCTGCCATATACTTTCTGAAAGCCGGATTCTTGACGTACAGGAACAGTGTTCGATAAAACATTCTCCACATATCCTGAAAACGATAGCGCTGAACCTGAGTGGACTCCCGTCGCGCATCGAATCTGTAGGTTCGCACGACGATGTCGCGCAGTCCGGCGCCCTCTAGCAATCCCATCCAGCCCTCAAGAGTTGGAATGTCCGGCTTGATGTCCCAAATATGTCTTACGTGTTCGACCATCTGTGCCGGTGGCGTCTCGAGCCAGAGTTCCTCGTTCAGCCCCACGTATCCGCCGGGCCTGGTCACGCGTGCGCACTCGCTGACCACTTTCTGCTTGTCTTCGATGAATGTGGCTACGGACTCGCCGATAACGACGTCAAAATGCGCATCCTCGAATGGGAGGTCTTGCGCATCTGCTACCCTGAATTCGACGCTGCCCTCTACGCCCTCTCTTTTTGCCCGTTCGTTCGACCTGGCAATCATGCTTTCACGAAGGTCTACGCCGACCACGCGGCAGCCATACTTCTGGGCCAGATAGCAAGCCGTTGCGCCGACGCCGCATCCCACGTCCAGAACGTACGAACCCTCGTTTACGTGGCACAGCTCGATAAGCTCTTTTGTCGTCTCGAGCCCTCCCATGTGTTTCGTGGTGCCAACATAGGCCTGCAATCCAAAGTAGGAAAGATCCGGTTCCGAAATCCTTCCTTGCGGTAGTTGCATTTTGCCCTCCATTTCCGGGTATTTTCCACATCTGGTGGTTTTGGGTAGGTAGCCCAACCGCGTTGGGTGCTTTCCCGGCCACGGCCAACGCGGTTGGCCTGCTACCCACCACAGGTGGAAAATGCTCTCATTTCCTTTCCTTTCATTTCACCTCGTTGGCATTACCAGACACCCGGCAGCAGGCGGTAGCGCACCCGCCGGGCATAGTCTACGTAGCCGTCCAGTTCCTCCAGCAACGTCTTGTCTTCCAACGCCGTGCGGATGACGGTGACCAACACCACCAGACCGCTGGGGATCAGCGCCCAGAGCGAGCCCAGCAGGATCGGCGTGGCGAGGCAACTTACGATGCTCGTAGCGTAAGCCGGATGGCGCACAAAGCGGTATGGCCCGTCGGTGACGGCAGTTTGGCCTCGATCCTTCTGGATGCGCACGACGGCGGAGAAGTACCTGTTCACCACCATGGCCCAGATGCCCACAACGTAGCCCAGCACCATGATGACCAACGCCACAAGCTGAAGCGCCAGCGGAATCCGCGGCGACCATCCGAAGCGCTCATCCAGCCCGGCCACGATCATCCACAGCAGGCCGAGCAGGAACAGGAAAAACAAGAGCATTCGGTCCCAGCCTTTGACGTCCTCCCTTTCGAGGGATTGGGCGCGTTCGGCTAGCAAATCCGGGTTTGTGCGCATCACGATCACCCGGCTGAGAAGTGTGCTGAAAACAACAGAGCCGACATAGACCCATCCCATCACCCAATTCAGGCGGCCGGCGGCGATGAACAAGACCATGGGCAACAGCAAGGTGAAGGCGGCAAACCTGAGCCATGCCTTCCAACTGACCCCCCTGAGTGCCTCGGAAGCCGATTGTGCTTGCTTGACGGACTCGTGGGTGTTCATTCTGTCCTCCTTGGGCAACTTCCTTGAACGCCTGCTGCCTGGCGATCACCACAGGCCGGGCAACAGTCGGTAACGAGTCTGCTGAGCATACTCGGCGTAGCCCGGCAGTTCCTCCTGCAATGTCCTATCCTCCAGTGCCGTGCGCACGACGGTCAGCAGCGCGGCCAGCACGCCCGGGATGAGCGCCCACAACGAGCCGAGCATGATCGGTGTGACCAGTTCGAAGGCCAGTGTGCCCACGTAACCGGGATGGCGCACGAAGCGGTAAGGGCCACCGGTGACGACGACCTGGCCGCGGTCTTCCTGGATGCGCACGACCAGCGAGAAGAAGGCGTTGACGGCCATGGCCCAGGTCCCCAAGGCGTATCCCAGAGCGGCAATGACCAACGCGGCAATCTGCAGCGCCGGTGGCATCGGCGGTGTCCACCCGAAACGCATATCCAGTCCCGCCGTGATGTGCTTGGCCAACGTGGCCAGGCCGATAATGCTGAGAATCATTGTATCCCAGGACTTCACGTCCTTGCGGCGCGTGGCTCGTTCGGCCAGCAACTCTGGGCTTCTAGGAATCAGGATCAGCGCGTTGGCAGCGCTCCAGATCACATATATGGCGACCAAGGCCCAGCCCATGGCCCAGTCCCAGCGGCCGGCGGGCAGGAACAGGCTCAGCACGACGATCACGATGCCCAGCACTTCCCTGATCAGCCACCTGATAATCCCGCGAGATGTATCGGCTTTCGTATTTCGCTGTTCTGCAGACACGGTGTCGTTCATCTCTCCCTCCCAAGGAGTCCTTCCCACTTGGTACACTGGTACATTGGGAAATTGGGAACTGCTTCACCACTCCGCCACGGCCCAATCTACCAGCTTACCAATCTACCGACTCACCGCCCCACCTCGATGTTCACGAATGCCGTCATGCCCCAGCGCAGCCGTGGGTCCACCTGCTCCAGCTCGACGATCGCCGTGTAGTTGG
>JACNHM010000097.1 GCA_014383605.1 Chloroflexota bacterium | reverse complement strand
GCTACGAGCACATCGCCGACCCCTTGATTGATTTCCACGACTACGGAATGAAGGCTTCCACCCTGCGTACCCTCTTTGCCGAGCTGCGCCAGCAACTCGTGCCCCTTGTGCAGACCATCACCGCTCAGCCGGCCGCGGACGATTCGTGCCTGCACCAGACCTTCCCCGAAGCGCAGCAATGGGAATTCGGGATCGAGGTCGCCAAGCGCCTAGGGTATGACTTTGATCGTGGGCGCGAGGACAAGACCCCCCATCCGTTCACCACCAAGTTCTCCATTGGCGACGTGCGCATCACCACCCGCGTCAAGGAAGACGACCTGGGCGAGGCCTTGTTCGGCACGATACACGAGGCCGGCCACGCGCTGTACGAGCAGGGCGTTCGCACCGACTTCGAGGGCACGCCGCTAGGCGAGGGAACGTCGGCTGGCATGCACGAGAGCCAATCGCGCCTGTGGGAAAACATCGTCGGGCGAGGCCGGGGCTTCTGGAGGTTCTTCTATCCCAAACTCCAGGCGATCTTTCCCGACCAACTGGGGTCAGTGTCACCGGACACGTTCTACCGGGCAGTCAACAAAGTCGAGCCCTCACTGATCCGTACCGAAGCCGATGAGGTGACCTATAACCTGCACGTCATGCTGCGCTTCGACTTTGAGCTGGCCCTGCTGGAAGGTCGTCTGGCCGTTCGCGATCTGCCTGAGGCATGGCGCGAGCGCTACAAAGCTGACCTGGGCATCGTCCCACCCGACGACCGCGACGGCGTGCTGCAGGATGTGCACTGGTACGCCGGCATCGTCGGCGGCGCGTTCCAGGGCTACACCCTGGGCAACATCCTGAACGCGCAGTTCTTCGAGACCGCTCTGTCAGCTCATCCTGAGATCCCAGCAGAGATCGAAGAGGGCGAATTCGGCACGCTGCACAGTTGGCTCAAAGAGAACATCTATCAACACGGAAGCAAGTACACTGCCACCGAGCTCGTCGAGCGCATCACAGGCGGGCCGATGAGCATTGAGCCATACATCCGTTATCTGCGGGCGAAATACGGGGAACTATACAAACTATAGGAACTGCGATGAGGAAGTGACGGCGTGATGCGTGTTGCGTGTTGCGTGGTCCGTTGGCCGGGATGTGGCGATCAGGGAGTGCGCATGTGAGCGATTAGGCGCACGATTTGGGCGAAGGTCGCTGCGTCCCGGCCGCGTCGTGTCGCGCCCAGGCCGTCCACGTCGGGACAGGCCAGCAGGTCGGCGGCGTACTCCAGTGCGACACTCCCCCCGTAGATTATCCGCACGCTTTCGGCCACGGCGTCGCCCCAGCGTCTGCGCAACCAGCCCCGCATGAATCCACATCCAGCAACCACGTGCTCTGGCGAGGCAGGCGCAGCCACGCCGATTGTGCCTTCGGGCTCGTAGACGAAGGCCATCGTCTCGACCTGCTCCGCCCGGCAGCCTGCCAGCACGCGCTCCAATTGCCGCCCCAGTGCCTCCGCCAGCGGGGACCGGTCATGGCGCGCCTCGCCGATCAGCAAAATGGGCGCCAGGCTCGCGTCGAGCGCCAGGTACACCTTGCGGTTGATGGCCGCGTCGTCGTCGCCCAGGTGGCGGCGGACCTCCCAGTGCCCCAGCATCACCCAGCGGCAGCCGACGTCGGCCAGCAACGCTGCCGAGATTTCACCAGTACGCGCCAAGTCAGTCGTCGGCGCGATGTTCTGCCCACCCAATTGGATGCGACTGCGTCCTGAGCCCTGCCCTGAGCCCCGCCGAAGGGTTGTCGAAGGGCTGCCGCGCAGCGCCTGCGCCACTGGCCACAGCGCGATGAAGGGCGGACAGATCACCACGTCCACCCGGTCGAGCAAATCCCCTACCATCGCCTCAAAATCACGGACGTAGGTCTGGCTCTCGGCGACCGTCATCGCCATCTTCCAGTTCGAAAGCGCCAGGGGTTTACGAGTCATCGGTGTACGGATAACTTCACTCATCGAGCAAGAAGATCTCTGTATCTCCGCTTATGGGAACGAGGTAGGTGAAGCCATCAGGCCCCAACCTGCGCGTCAGTTTGGCCATGATGCGGTCCACATTGTCGTAGGGGCCGGCGATGAAGAAGGGCTTGCCATCTCTGCCACCCAGCAGGACGGGCACTTCGCAAGCGTCGGGGTCGGCGTCGCCCAGCACGAGCATGGCGTCGCGGTAGTCAGGGTCCGGCTTGAACCCCAGGTCTTGAGCGTAGGCAATTGCCTCGCGGACGATCTTGGCCACCAGGTTGAGGTTGGCTTTGATCATGTCTTGCTGAGCCATCATTCCGTTACGCAGTTCCTCGTACTCCCGTCGGGTGTCGAACACTCTACCGAAGGCGCTCTTAACTCCCAGGCAGCCCAGATCCACCAGGAACGTGCCAACGGCGATCTGTCCTGCGGGCAAGCGACGAGCCAGCAGGATTTGCGTGATAGCACCTTCTTCCTGCCACTCCTCGGCCAGAAGGCACTCGTACAGGGACCAGTCGCCGGATGCGCGGAGCAGGGCGCGAGGGCTCTGAAACAGAGCTCTCGAAGGGGCGCGCTTCTCTTTGCGTTTGACCTCCTTGCGCTGACGCGCTTTCTGCCGTTGTTTGGACGATGGTTTAGCCATTCGTGTCCTCCTTTCGAATCGCTGAAAGCTCTGAACTCCGCTGAAGCCACTGATGTCAGTGTCATCAGTGCATCTCAGCGCCTTCAGCGATCTCAGAATGGAATATCCGGAGCAGCGAAGGCCCCATGGGCCACTGCCTCCAGCCAGCCCTGGAGCCAGAGCCGGGCACCGGGTGGAATCAGCCGGGCCAGGGTGAGGACAAAGTCCCGATGCTGGCGGAAGCGGGCTAGCTCAGCCTGATCGTCCAAAGAGATTTCGGTCTCCATAGCCCGACAGATCAGCGCCGCGTTCTGCTCCGGATCACTCAGCCAGTCCAGGGCCACGTTCTGGTAAGGCCAGGCTTCGATCTGGGCCATCAAAGCCTGGACGTCCACGCCCTGTTGATGCAGGCCAGCCACCAGGGATGTGGCCTCGGTTCGAGCAAGACGGCGATAGCCGGTGCCAAAGCGGTCGCCGGGCACTGGCACGTCGCAGCATCCGGCCAGCTTCTGGGCCACCTTGTGCAGTTGAGGATCGAGCCACGGCCGCTGCAGCACCTCCATGAAGGTCTCTGGGTCTACCTGTTTGCTGTCCACGGGGAGCGGAGTGTAAGGCGGGGCCGGCACGATCTGGCGCTGGCGTTCCTCCTCCTGAGCTTTCCACTCCTCATGATGGGCAAACTCCTTCTGCCAGCGTTCCTCGCTCCCCTCCGGGTCGTAGATGTCAAGGAGGCAGGAGTCGGGGCAGTAGGTCCAGTGCCAGCCGTGCTCGTGATTATCCTCGGCCGACTCGATCTCTTGCCGCATCATCTGGCAAATAGGACAGTCGTCGTCGGCAATGACCTCGTCCGCGTACTCCTTGGGAATCGGGTTGGGCTCCCCCAACTGTTCCCGCCAGATGACCTCACGCGGGGCGGAGCCGTAGAGCTCGTCCTGCGGCGTGAAGAACCAGCTCCGGATCA
>JACNHM010000099.1 GCA_014383605.1 Chloroflexota bacterium | reverse complement strand
CAGACACTTTGGCACTGCATGCCATGACACGTGAAACGCAAAACGTGAAACGTGATTCCACTCTGCACATTACGTTTTACGCATCACGCATCACGCATCACGCATCACGCATTACGTTCTGTTCTGCCAACCCCTCTCACCGGAAGCTGCTTTTCTATCAACAGCCGAAGAAGTATACCCCAGGTATGCCGTCTTGTCCAACGACGGAACGCCTCATAACGACCGAGCCCGGACAGGTGTGTCCGGGCTCGTCGTCTTGCCGTCTTGTTCCAGAATGCGCTGCGCAGAGCCTACGCCTCTATCCCTGCCTCAGCCAGTGTCCGCTGCAAGTAGGCGACAGCCTCGCCCATGGTGGAAATCTGCTGCGCGTCGTCGTCGGGAATCTCCATCTGAAGGCCAAACTCATCTTCGGAGAGAGATTCCAGGGCCATGATCAGCCCCACCAGATCCAGCGAATCGGCCTCCATGTCCTCGCGGAAGCGGGCGTTGGCCCAGAGCAGCCTGCTCACCGCCTCCGGCGCCACGCCCAGTTGAGCCGCGAAGCCCTCCACGGTGAGCGCCGCCGCGGCCTTGCTCTTCAGGGCAGCGGCCACGGCGTCCGGCGACACGCCCAATCCCTCGGCCAGATAGCCGAATTCCCCCGGCCTCTCAGCCGCCTTACGCAGGATGCTGACCCCATCCTCCGGCAATTCCATCTCGTCCGCGATGGCGTCCACGACTTTCTGAAAAATGTCCATGATGACCTCCTTCTGTTGTCACGTGTTTGAACCGCAGGTTGAATGGTGCTATTGTAGCAGATTGAGCCAGTCTGTCAACTTACGGACTTGACAGCGCGTCCCAGAACTGGTAAGATGCAAAGGCGCAGAGGCGGCGTACACGCACCTCAACGATAGCAACACCAGCGGGGGCCGGAAGTTACGGGAGACGGACATGCACGAGCAACGCAAGGCGGATCACCTGCGCATCAGCCTGCAGGAAGACGTGCGCTTCCCGCGCCTGAGCACAGGGCTGGAGCGGTATCGCTTCGTCCATCGGGCGCTGCCGGAGCTGGATCTGGCCGCGGTTGACCTGTCCACACGTCTGCTGGGCAAGCTGCTGCCATTGCCTCTGCTCATCTCCTCCATGACCGGGGGCACGCCCGAGGCGGAAGCCATCAACCGTCGCCTGGCCCAGGCGGCGCAGGCCCGCGGCGTGGCCATCGGCCTGGGCTCGCAGCGGGCGGCGCTGGAAGAGCCGACCCTGGCCCGCACCTTCCAGGTGCGCGAGCTGGCCCCCGACATCCTGCTGCTGGCCAACCTGGGCGCGGTGCAACTCAACACCGGCTACACCGTCGAGCACTGCCGCCGCGCCGTGGACATGGTCGCCGCCGACGCCCTCATCCTGCACCTGAACCCGCTGCAAGAAGCGCTGCAGGCGGAGGGCAATCAGAACTGGGCCGGGCTGCTGGACAAGATCGAGGCCGTCTGCCGGGCGCTGCAGGTGCCCGTGGTGGTCAAAGAGGTGGGCTGGGGCATCGGCGAGGAAGTGGCCCGGCAACTGGCCGCGGCCGGCGTGGCGGCGATTGACGTGGCCGGCGCCGGCGGCACGTCTTGGAGCGAGGTGGAGCGACATCGAGAGACAAATGCCGCCCGGCGGCGGCTGGCCGCCGCCTTCAGCGACTGGGGCATCCCCACGGCCGAAGCGCTGCTGGCCGCCCGCCGCGGCGCACCGTACCTGCCCCTGATCGCTTCCGGTGGCATCCGCAGCGGCATTGACGTCGCCAAGTCGCTGGCCCTGGGCGCTACCGCCGCGGGCATCGCCACGCCCTTCCTGAAAGCAGCAGTACAGAGCGCCGAGGCGGTCGTGGAGTTGATTGACCAGATCGCCGCCGAGCTGCGGGTGGCCATGTTCTGCGCCGGAGCAGGGACCGTAGCCGCTCTGCGGGAGCCTGGCCGGTTGACGAAGGTGGAGTAGACTATCGGATGCGAGGAAGTTGCACTTCCGAGCAGAGCCACCAGGGTCAGTTAGTGGATATTCGAGCGGCCATGCTCAGCGCCTTGCGGATCATGGACAGCGTCTGCGGCGTGGACAGGGGATAAGCCGACAGTTCGTCAGGATGCACCCAGCGGGCGTCGGAGACGTCGCTGGTCGCTTGCAACTGGCCACTGCGATAGGTCGCCAGGAGATCAATCACCACGTAGTGAAAGCGCAGTCGCCCCTGCTCGTCACGCACCCGCGGCTCAATGATGCCCACCACCTCGCCCGGCTCGATCTCGATGCCGCATTCCTCGCCCACTTCCCGCCGCAGCGCCTCAGCCAGCGTCTCCCCCAGTTCCACCAGACCGCCCGGCAGCCCCCAGCGGCCTTTGCCGGGGTCCTGGCCCCGCTGGACGAGGAGCACACAGCCATCGTCCCGCACCACGACACCGCCCACGCCCACCAGCGGGCGGTCGGGATATTCCCGCTTCATTCGCCGTGTCCTCCCGCCTTTTTCAGAACGCTCAAGGCTCGCAGCGTCACCCACTTGTTGGGTTGGCCACGGCGACCGAAGGATGCCCACATGTTGCGGGGCGTATGCTCCAGCGCCCAGCACCCCTGCTCGTCCTGCTGGCTCAGCACCAATTCGAGTGCCGGCTGCACGCGGCGGTCGGCGGCCACACCCGCCGTCAGCAGTACATCCAGCAGTTCCAGCAGGTCCACGGGATAACCCAGCGGGAAGGCGAACTGGAACCACAGGGGACTCGTCTCGCCTGTCGTGGGGTAGTCGGCCTGCGTCAGGTCGTGGCTGAGCAGGAAGCGGACGCCCAACTCGATGGCTGCCTGCTCCGCTGGCCGGCGGCGCTGCGGCGGCACGGTTAGCAACGCCCCTAACGCCTTGATTGCCCCCCAGGCGCAGGGCAGGCCGTCACCCATGCGCGCCGGGCGGCGGCCGGAGGGAGTACGGCCGTTGGCGCGGCAGCGGAACTCATCACGATGGATCTGCGCCACCATCGCCGCCCGCGTGGCCTGCACGCGGGGGGCGTCGCCGTAGCCGAACCGGCTCAGCGCCCGCAGCAGGTTGCCGTTCAGGCACAGGATGGCCCCCGAGGCGTCTTTGAGGGCGGAGAAGCGAGCTTCAGGGACGTCGGTTCCGGGGACCGTGCCCCCGCTCAGCCGGCTGTGGGCCAGCACGACCTCGACAGCTCGCTCCACTGGCTCGCAACGGGGCAGCCCCAGTTGGGCCAGGAAGATGACCTGCCAGACCGTGGCCTTATGCTTGGGGCTGTAGCCCACGTCCGGGTGCATCCAGTACCCTGCGGGCCACTGCGCGTCGAGGATGCGTCGCACGGGACGCATGGCCAGGATGGCCTGCTGCGCGGCCAGCGCTTCGGCATCGTCGGGCGGACGGTCGAGCAGTTCCACCAGCGTGCGGTAGCGGGCCGAGGGGTTATCCGGCTCCAGCAGCCAGGGAATGGGGTCCCCCTGCACCTGTTCCAGCCACTTTTCCTTCGCCCTCACCTCTGGACACCTCCCTTCGTCTCGTCGGCGGCACTGTAGCACAGAACGGGGTTCCCGTCAAGCGCACCGCAGCCAGGTGCAACGCACTT
>JACNHM010000100.1 GCA_014383605.1 Chloroflexota bacterium | reverse complement strand
ATCCACTACGATGCCGCCACCAGCAACGTCGGAGCAGCGGCCCCGCCCGACCTGGTGCGCAAGATCTTCGACCACGCCGGAGCGCTGGAGGGTTACCGCATCTACAAGAACAACGTGCTGTTTCTGGTCGCTGACGAAGACCAGGTGGGCAACATGGTACAGGTGGCGCAGCGGTATCTGGCTATCGGGCGCATCACTGGCGACGCCGAGCGGATGGGCGAGTTCCACGTGGAGCAGCGCAAGAAGCTGAAAAAGATGGGCGAGGCTGCCGAACTGGAGGTGCGAGTGGCCATCACCAAGGCCTGCAAGTACCTCTACTATCCCAGTGCCGACGCCCCGCAGAAACACAGCAACCTGTCCCGTGAGACCCTGCCCGCTCAGGATCAGGGTGAAGTCAATCGGGACCAGAGCAATGTGGTGCTGCGGGTGCTGAAGCAATTGCAGAAGGTCCTGACGGCTGACGACCCAACTCTGCCGGCTGCCTTCGTCAAGGCCAGAGCCTGGGACGCTGGCCAGGTGACGATCTCAACCGAAGACTTGGGCCGTGCCTTCGCTCGCCGCATGGGGCTACGCATCCTGCTCGACATAAACCAACTCAAGAAAACCGTTCGCAATGGCATCAACCAGGGCGTATGGATCTACTACGACACCGAGGAGCAGATCGGCTACGGGACGGCATCTCCTGCCCCGCTGGTGCAGATCAGCGAGGATGCCATCCTGTATACACCCGAAGAGGCTAAGCGGTTGGGCTTGCCTATCAAAGGTGTGGGGGACAACGGGGATGGGCCGGAGGAGCCATGCCCGGTCTGCCACCGGCCTGTCAGCCAGTGCATCTGTGGCCAGGCCTGTCCGGTGTGTGGGCAGGACCCGTGTGTCTGCGTAGTGAGGATCAGACTCCACGCTGAGGGCGCGCCGGGGCAGGCCTTCCAGGGCATCCTCGATCAGTGTTATGACCAGGGTGTGACCAACCTGAGCCGCCTTTCCGTACGTATCGAGGGCGAGGGGAGAGAAGGCGCGACCGAAGCCCGCGCCATGGGACTGGCTATACCCCAGTTGGGCAAGGGGCAATTCCATGTAGAGCAGTCCTTCAATGCCGAGTTCGGCGAGGCCGAGTCGCTTAGCCTGGCTTTCAACGGCGCCTGGGACCGCTACAAGCGGGTGAAGCAACTGACTGACGCCTTCGGTCAGGAGGCCAGCAAGCTGTTGGTCAGAACTACGCTGCGGGCCGATTTCCCCGCTGGCCTGGCTGTGGACTCAGATCAGTTCCAAACCATCCACGAGGTGTTCACCACTCTGGGCTTTGGGCACATGGTGTTGGATGCTTCGCCTATGGACGACTAAAGTCGTCACTACAATTACGGGGCCTGTAGTAGTGTAGTAGCGACTTCAGTCGCTCGTTTGGAGGTCTACATAAATCGTATGAAAGCACTCAGTATCCGCCAGCCCTGGGCCGAGCTCATTCTCCAGGGACGCAAAACCATCGAGCTACGCACCTGGCAAACTCATTATCGAGGGCGCATCGCCATCCACGCCAGCCAGACAGTTCAAGAGGAGGCTTGCGTAGCCTATGGCCTGGACCCGGCCAGAGTGGTGCGCGGCGCGCTGATTGGCACGGTGGAATTGGTGGACATCTTGCCGCTGGACGAGGCAGCATGGGAGGCTTTGCGCGACCAGCATCTTTCATTGCGCGAGTTTCCCGGCCCGATATTCGGCTGGCGGCTGGAGGCCCCCCAGCGCCTATCTCAGCCGATCCCCATGCGTGGCCGCATGAGCCTGTTCAACGTGCCCGATGAGGTGATCACTGGCAAGTCGCCACCGCCGCCCAGGGCGACTTACACCATGCCCTTCGATAAACTCAGGACGCCGCCGCGCGACGCACCGTCCTACGATCCCGAAAAACCCTTCGAGCTGCATGTCGTGCCCCGCGATGACGGGGATTATGGCCTGGCGCTGTATCAGTGGCCCGTGGCGGCCAATAGTGAGGTCTCGAAGCCCCAGCGATTGGTGGAACTGGCTGGCGATTCGCTGCGGGCCGTGGCCGACCACGTGCTGGAGGCGCTGCGCAAAAGCGGCTACAAAGTGACCGATCTCTCCCGCAACCGCCGCCAGCCGTTCCAACTGGACGAGGAGACAGGCTTGCGGCTGGGCTTGCTCTTTCTGGCCGTCAAGCCGCTGACCCGGATGGATCGTGTCGAGGCCATCTCCAGTGGCTTGCACACCATGCCGTCTGAGGAAGCGTATTACTGGTTTAGTAAATGCACCGCTGGGGCAAGCGCTGTCAACGCCCAGCGGGCGCTGCGGATTCTGTTTGCTGGAGAGTAGAGTAGATAGGAGTAGATAGAGACTTTGGCCAAGAAACGCAAATCCTCCCGCAAAAGAGAAAAGCGTAAGCTCAAGCGCAGGTCGGCCGGTCAGCGCGGAGGCTGGATCATGGACTTGTCGGCCGTGGAACGATTGATTGAACAAGGTAACGAGTACCTTATGCACGATGACGACCTGCCACGCGCCGAGCGCGCTTTCAAGAGAGCGTTGCGTCTCGTCCCGCCTGGCGTACCGCCTCGTGACGTGATCCTGTTCAATCTGGGCACGGTCTATGCCCGGAGCCGCCGTTACGAGGACTCCTACCAGCACTTCCAGGCGGCTATCGCCGCCAACGCTGAAAGGCCTGAGTACTGGTTCAACCTGGCCATGTCCAGTGTCCACACTTTGCGCCTGGGACGGGCCTTGCGTGCTCTGGAGCAGTGCGTCGGGTTGAGAAGCGATGATCAATTGAGACGCATGGCGCACAAGGAACTGGTCTTTGTGCGGGGTATGGTGGAGCTTGAACTGTCAGATCGGCCCGAAGGCTTCACCGTAGAGCAACTCATCGAACAAGAGGACGCTTTCCAGGATGGTTGTGCGGCTATGGAAGCCGAACGGTGGTCCAAGGCGGCTGATTTGTTCCGCCGGGTGATTGACATAGCTGACGTACGGCCCCAGCCCTGGGGAAACCTGGGAGCCTGTCTGCTCATGATGAGACAGTACGACGAGGGTGAGGTAGCCCTGCGTCGGGCGCTGGAGATAGAACCCGATTACGAGTTCGCTAAATACAACCTGACCATGTTGAAGAGGCTCCGCAAGGAAGGGGGCGCGCCGGATTCTATGGTGATGCCTCCTTTTGCCACCAAGCCTCCACCAGACTTGATCCCGCTGGAGTGAGACTGTGCCCAAGAAACAAAAACCCCGCTTCGGCCAACTGGAACCGCAGTACAACTTTGCCCTCAATCCCTACCCTGAGGCTCGCTTTTCCAGATGCCCCGATTGCGAGCAAAAGACGCGGCAGCGCAAGTTGCCCCTGCTCATTCATGTTGACCCGATGCACCTGATTGCCCTCAATTACACCTGCCGCTACTGCCCCGACTGTGACCAACTGATCGCGCACCAGGACGAGATTGAGACCTTGTTAGCCACACTGTTTGCCCAGCGCGATCCTTCGGCCATCGGCAATGACTACCTGATTATCGGCACGGTGGAGCGCAAAGCCTGGCGTGAGAACATGAAACAGCCCAAACCCTTTGCCGAGATGATGGC
>JACNHM010000382.1 GCA_014383605.1 Chloroflexota bacterium | reverse complement strand
AGAATCCCCGAATCCCCAAATCCCGGCAGAGAAGTCCTTGCTCTTTGTGCAAGAACCTGACTGATATTACTAATACGAGGAGAAGTCCCAATGCGTCTTGATGACAAAGTTGCTCTGATCACTGGCGGAACATCGGGCATCGGTAGAGCCACGGCGCTACTGTTTGCTCAAGAGGGAGCCAAAGTCGCCATCACGGGCCGCAATGAAACGCGCGGTCAGGAGGTAGTGAACGAGATTGAGCGGGCCAATGGCACGGCCATTTTTATCCGCTCCGATGTGCGATTTGCCGACGACTGCCGTCAGGCCGTGGAAGAGACCTGGCGGGCTTTGGGCCGGCTGGACATCCTTTTCAACAACGCAGGGGTCTTTTACCCCAACACCGTGCCGGATAGCACCGAGGAGGAATGGGATCTGACCCTGGACATCAATCTCAAGGGAACTTATTTGATGTGCAAATTCGCCCTCCCGATAATGATCGCTCAGGGCAACGGCGTGATCGTCAACAACGCTTCGGGTTGGGGATTGGTGGGGGGTAACGAAGCGGCCGCCTATTGCGCCGCCAAGGGAGGCGTAGTGCTGATGACCAAGGCCATGGCCGTTGACCACAGCCGACAGGGTATTCGAGTCAATTGTGTCTGCCCTGGAGATGTGGAAACACCTATGCTTACTGAAGACGCCCAACTGCGGGGGATGACGTGGGAGACATATCTGGCCGAAGCAGCCCATCGCCCAATGGGACGCATTGGCAGACCAGACGAGATTGCCAGGGCGGTTCTGTTTCTGGCTTCGGACGACTCCTCATTTATGACCGGCGCGGCCCTGGCGGTGGATGGTGGCGGCACGGCGGATTGATACCACAAGCGCGAGGAGCTTATGGGTAGTTTAGCGGGTAAACGAGCACTCATCACCGGCGGCGCGTCGGGCATAGGGCGAGCGACGGCCTTGCTCTTCGCCCGCGAAGGCGCGGCAGTGTCGGTGGTGGATTTGGACCAGGCCGGCGGACAGGCCGTCGCGCAGGAGATAAACGAAGGAGGCGGTCAGGCCATCTTTGTGCGCTGCGACGTGAGCCAGGCGGCCGATTGCCAGCGGGCCGTGCAGCAGACCGTGGACAGATTGGGCGGCCTCGACATCCTCTTCAACAACGCCGGCATCATCCGCCGGGCCTCTGTGCTGGAGACGAGCGAGGAGGAGTGGGATCGGGTGATGGCCGTCAACGTCAAGGCGATTTTTTTGCTCAGCAAGTACGCCATTCCCATCATGGCCCAGGCCGGCGGCGGGGCGATCATCAATACGGCCTCAGGCTGGGGGCTGGTCGGAGGGCGCAAGGCGGCAGCCTATTGCGCCTCGAAAGGGGCGGTGGTTCTGCTGACCAAGGCCCTGGCCCTCGATCACGGCGAACAAAACATCCGCGTCAACTGCATCTGCCCCGGCGATACCGACACGCCCATGCTGCGGCATGAAGCGCGGCAACTTGGTGAATCAGACGAGCGATTCCTGGCAGAAGCAGCGGAGCGGCCCTTGCAACGCATCGGCAGGCCGGAGGACATCGCCCAAGCCGCGCTTTATTTGGCCAGCGATGCTTCGTCCTTCGTCACCGGCACAGCCCTGGTGGTGGACGGCGGCGGACTGGCGGGGTGATGGTGAGACTTGAGGTTGGGCAAGGTCTCTGACCGCAGCCCTTTGCCGCTTCGGTCAGCAGACCTTCAGCGAACAGAACGGTGATGGTGAGACATGAGAGCACTTCACGGCACGCCACTGAAACGATTCCATCGCGACTTCAGGAGGCAACATCCGATCCAGCACCATATCGCGGTGGTTCTCGAAAACGTGGAATACCCGGTCAACGTTGGCTCCATTTTCCGCATCGCCGACGCGGCACGGATTGAGGAGCTGATCTTGACCGGCATCACGCCCACGCCGCCCAATCCGACCATCGTCAAGGTAGGACGCAGCAAACACAGGAATGTACCCTGGCGCTACGAGAAAGAGGCCAGTAAAGCCATCGCTGAGCTCAAAGACCAGGGCTATCGCGTATTTGCGCTGGAGATCACTGAGGGAGCCCGCCCATACTACGAGACCGACTGGCCCGCCAAGACCTGTCTGGTCATCGGCCACGAGGATCACAGTGTCACCCGCGCCACGCTTGCTCTGTGTGACGACGTCGTCTTCATCCCTTTATGGGGCAAGGGCTTATCGCTGAACGTGCACGTGGCGCTGGCGGTGGCGGTATTCCACATTCGATACCTGGGGCTGGCCGGGTAGGGAGGAACTGATGCGTGGTCTGAAAGACAAACGAGTGCTCATCACTGGCGGAGCAGGCAGCATCGGCGCGGCGACGGCGGCGCGCTTCCTGGAGGAGGGCTCGCATGTCGTCGTGCTGGATCGCGACGATGCAGCGCTCCGTCGCCTCGAACGCGAACTGCCGTCTTTGAGCGGCACCATCAACGCCGATGTTTCGGATCCCGACGACGTGGTGCGGGGCTTCGAGGAACTGGACGGCCTGGTGGGGGGACTGGACGTGCTGATCAACAACGCCGGCATCAGCATCCGGCACCGCTTCATGGACATCTCTCCCCAGGAGTGGAGCCAGGTAATGGCGGTCAATCTCGACGGCGTGTTCTTCGTGGCGCAGCAAGCAGCGCGGCGAATGTTGGCGGGAGCTGGCGGCGTCATCCTGAACATGGGCTCGACCAACGGCTTGATGGGCTATCCCTACTACGCCGACTACAACGCCTCCAAAGCGGGAGTCATCGAGCTGACCCGTTCCATGGCTCTGGAACTGGTCCCCACGGTGCGCGTCAACGCCGTGTGTCCAGGTTTCATTCTGACGCCGATGCAGGAAGCGGAATACACCCTGGAGATGCGGCGTGCCTTCGAGGCCAAAGTACCCCTGGGCAAGCTGGGCCGCCCGGAGGACGTGGCCGCCCTCTTCGCCTTCCTGGCCTCAGACGATGCCAACTTCATCACCGGGCAGCATTTCGTAATTGACGGGGGAGAGATTGCAGGCGGGCTGGCCAGCCAGCCGTGAACCGAGGTGCAACGCACTTCTACAAGTGCGTTGCACCTGGAGGAGAACAATGGATAGAATTCTCAGACTGAACACTAAGATTGCCTTTGCAATCTTCGTCATCGTTGATCTGGTGTGCGTCGGATTGGGAATGGGCGTTCCGCTGGCCTGCATCCTATTCGGATTTTTCGTTGGGTGGTACATCGCCAAGAGGGCAACCATCACTACGGCAAACGTGAAGGACGTACTCTGGAGAGTTCTCGTCCAGGCGGTCATTACGTCCGGATTCACCTTCGTCGTGATGAGCGCCATCTGGGGAAGCACCATTCCCATGCTTTTCGATCCCAGCGCCGACTTTCAGAATTTCGGGCATCCATTCATCCTCTATGATCCGAAGATCAGCTTCATAGGCTGGCTGGTTCTGATGATAATCATCTCCCCATTCTTGCAGTTGTTGACGACCATCTTCAGCTCGTATTTGACGTTGCTGCATTGGGTGAGAAGTCGTAGCAACGACGGATAAATCACACTTACACAAAGGAGGAAGTATTATGTCAAAGAAGAAC
>JACNHM010000586.1 GCA_014383605.1 Chloroflexota bacterium | reverse complement strand
TCGTACCCGGCAACCACGACGTGGATCGCCGAGCCGTCAGCCGGGGAGCGAAAGCCATCGCCTCCTCACTGGACAGCCGGCAGGCGGTAAACGAGATACTGACTGCTGCCGTGGATCGCCGCCTTATCTTCCGCAAGTTCAAGCACTACGCTGACTTTGTGAATGATTACTTTGCAGGTCAACTCGCTTTTGACGACGAACACTACTTCTACGTGCAATACCCTGACCTTGGCTTAGCGAACCGACGGGTGGCGGTACTGGGCCTAAACTCGGCCTGGCTGTCCATGAGTGACGGAGAGCTCGGTCGCCTGGTGCTGGGCGAGCGTCAGGTTCGCCAAGCTCTGGATGCGGCCAAAGACGCCGACCTTCGGATCGCCCTGTTGCATCATCCCCTCGACTGGCTCCAGGAGTTCGACCGAAATGACTGCGAGGCCCTGCTGATGCAGAGGTGTGACTTCGTGCTGCACGGACACCTGCATCGCACCGGCTTGCTGAGCCTGACGATGCCCGATGCCGGGGCGATGATCGTTGCCGCTGGCGCCTGCTATGAGAGCCGAGAGTATCCCAACAGCTATAACTTTGTGCAGCTCGACTTTGGAACTGGACAGGGGACAGTGTACTTGCGCAGGTACAGTGACGAACGCGGTGGGTTCTGGACAAAGGACGTGATGACCTATCGCAACATAGACGACGGCCAGTGTACCTTCGAGCTACCATCGCCACTGGGTGAGGGGTCAGTGGAAAGAAGGCGCGAGACGACTCCTATCCCCGTGACGCCGTCTGTGGATCCTGTTCAACTGGAGGAGACGTACCTGCGCCGGGTGCTGGTTTCGTGCAATGCTTTGCCTCTGGCGGTGATTGATCCCCGCGCCGTGGAGCGAACCCGCCAGCAGACGATGGCCCTATTGGCCGTGTACGTGGCGCTCAATACCCTGACTGCGGTGGCTGTGGAAGAGGAGATCAAAGGGAAACGACGCCAGCGAGAGGCAACAATGGAACCGGGGCGCGAAACCCGGCCCCTGACCACCCTTGAGGTCACAGCTCGCGAGCAGCAAATGGTGCTATTGGGAGGGCCCGGCAGCGGCAAGTCCACTTTTGCCAATTACCTGACCCTCTGTCTGGCTGGAGCGCGATTAGAGCAGGGGCAAAGTTCGGAGGCGCCGGACGACGGCTGGCTGACCCACCTGGAACCGGCCTGGTCTCATGGCCCGCTATTGCCCTTGCAGATCACCCTGCGTCACTTTGCTGCCAGCGATTGGTGCGATGGCACAGCCGCCGGGCTGTGGAGCTTTGTGGCCGACACGCTGGCCGCTCAGGGGTTGGCCGACTTTGCTCCCTGTTTGCGTCAGCAGTTGCTGGACGGCGGCGTGATGGTGTTGCTGGACGGTCTGGACGAGGTGGCTGATCCGAAGGAACGGGAGGCCGTGCGCGACGCGGTGACCGACTTCGCTGCCACTCACGGGCACCCTGCCAACCGTTACCTGGTGACCAGCCGAGGTTATGCCTACCAGCACCCCTGGGAACTGGAGCGCTTTGCGGCCCACACTTTGGCCCCTTTCAACCAGGAGCAGATTGATGCCTTCATCGGTTGCTGGTACGACGAGGTGTGCCTCTTGGGTTGGAAAAGTGAAACCGAGGCCGAAGACTTGACCAGCCGGTTGCAGGCCGCGACCCGCCGGCCCGACCTGGCCCCTTTGGCCAGAAGCCCCCTGCAACTAACAATGATGGCTTCGCTGCATTTCTCGTGGGGACGGCTGCCCGATGACCGCGTAGAACTGTACCAGGAGATGGTTCGGTTGTTGCTCGTTCGCTGGCAGGAGGCTCGCCTCGGTGAAGACGTGGGCGTGACCCAGGCAGTGAGCGCCGGCAAGCTAGAATCGGCCCTGGAGCGAGTGGCCTTTGTCGCCCACCGCGCTCAAGAGGGGCCAGAGGGCACAGCCGACGTCAGCGAGGTAATGCTGCGCAGCGTGCTGAAAGACTACCTGGAGGGAAGTTGGGATCGAGCCGGAGAGTTGGTGACCTACATCCAAGAGCGGGCCGGGCTGTTGACAGAGCGAGGGCCGGGGGTGTACACCTTCCCGCACCGCAGCTACCAGGAATACCTGGCTGGGTCCTATCTGGCTGTGCAGCCGGACTTCCCAGACGAGGCGGCCGACCTGATCCGTGAGAACTACGCCCAGTGGCGCGAGGTGGTGCTGTGGGCCGTGGGGGTCATGGCCCGCTTGAAGAAAATGACCTATGTGGCAGTGGATGTGGCGGCTACACTGTGCCCACGCGACGCGCCTGACCGAACTGTGTCCGAGACCGATTGGCGAGCTGCCCACCTGGCTGGCGAAGCACTGCTGGAGATCGGATTGGAGGAAGTGAAAGCCCGACCAAGACATGAGCAGGTGCTGGCCCATGTGCAGCGATGGCTCGTGGCCCTGATTGAACGTGGAGCCCTGACTCCTGTGGAGCGAGCCGAGGCAGGGAACACCCTCGCCCACCTGGACGACCCCCGCCCTGGTGTGGGCGTTAACCCCCAGACCAGATTGCCAGACATCGTATGGTGTGAAGTGCCACCAGGACCGTTCGTGATGGGGGAGGACAGAGACCAGCACCACAACGAAACCATCACCGAGGGATACTTGATCGGGCGATATCCTGTCACCAATGCCCAGTTCGCCGCCTTCGTCGAAGCCGAGGGTTACCAGGAACGTCGTTACTGGACCACGGAGGGCTGGCATTGGAAGGGAAACCGCACCGAGCCAGATACCTATGGCGGGGTCTTCGATCTGCCCAACCACCCGGTGGTGAGGGTGACCTGGCATGAGGCAGTTGCTTTCTGTCGTTGGCTGACAGAGCAGTTGCTTGAGAACGGCCAGCTTGCACCCGATCAGGAAGTGACGCTCCCCACCGAGGCTCAGTGGGAGAGGGCGAGTCGAGGGGCCGATGGCCGCGTCTACCCCTGGGGCCACAAGCCCGACCCAGACAAGGCCAACTACGACAAGACGGGCATCGGGGCCACCAGCGCCGTGGGCTGCTTCCCAGGAGGGATCAGCCCCTGCGGCGCCCTGGATATGAGCGGCAATGTCTTGGAGTGGTGCCAGACGAAGTGGCGTGGGAGCTACAAAGAACCAGCCGATGAATCGTTAGAGGGAACTGATAGCCGCGTGCTGCGTGGCGGCCTGTGGCACAACGATCGGCGCCTCGCCCGCTGCGCCTTCCGTTTCAGGGACGCCCCAGGCGGCCGTTACGACAGCCTCGGGTTTCGAGTGGCGGCTTCCCCCGGCTCTCCTTAGTTTTTTGGATTCTGGATTCTGGGTTTCTGGTTTCTGAAAACGGCGCGAAGCGCCGACGCGCGGCTTTTTTCGAAGAAGTTAACATAAATGCATGTCAATCTGTATCATCAAGTGTGGGCCGAGGATGTAAAATGACACTCGCTTACCGGGTAGTGACCTCGACGATCAAGGGGCTGCTTCGCCTTCTCTGCCGAGTGGATGACGCACAGTTGCCACAGGCGCCGGGCCAGGGGCCGCTCATTATTATCATCAACCACATCAACTTTCTGGATGCGCCGCTTTTCTACACTCACCTTCAGCC
>JACNHM010000390.1:17464-18590 GCA_014383605.1 Chloroflexota bacterium | reverse complement strand
AGATCACCTTAATGCTCCTGCCATTCCAGTAATTGCCGCTCCGGGATGTTGACGATCAGCCGCCAGCGAGCGTGGCGCAGCCCGCTTTCCGGCCCCGCAGGTTCCAGCGGCGCGTAACTGTGCCCCCGACCACCCTCCAGGCGGGAGAGCAACGGTTCGTCGCCCAAGACCAGCAACTCCAGCCAGAAGCCCAGCCGACGCGCCGCGGCCTGATTCCGCAGGCGCAGGGTGTACGTCACCAGTTTCTCCCAGTCCAGTTCCTGGCTGCCGAACCAGAGCCCCTTGGCCGCCTCCAGCACGCCCCCCACCAGGTCCGGGCGGTCGAACCCGTCGGCGATGGCCTTCTCCCGCTCGGCCATCTGGACGATGCTTCCCAGGAGGGAGATGGACGCATAGCCGAAGAACTTGTGGGTGGGTTGGGTGACGAAGCGGTAGGTAATGCCGTCTATGGTGACAGGCCGTTTGCGTCGGGTGGTGGCAACGATGACCGGGTTGAGGGGCCGCTCGGTGTAGCCGTAGTAGTGCAGGGCGGTGGCGTAGGCCAGGTAGTACGGCTCCACCAGCGAGGGGACAATGAGGTACTCGTGCTCGGTCCACTGTACATCCGGCCCGGCGGCCAGGGGGAGGATCAGATATGTGCCCCGCTCCAGCCGTTTGATCCATCGTTTGCGGTGCAGGCGGTGCAGCAGTTTGCGGATGTTGGCTGCGCTGTCGTTCATTACAGCGCGGGCGTCTTCGACGGTGAACACCGTCCGCCCGGCTGCTGAGAGGCTGCTCAGCAGGTACGATTCTTGCTCTCCGAGTGTCCGTATCGGATACTTCTCAGCCATCGGTTTCCCTATTCTATGCGCGATAGTTCCTTGTTGCAGGACTATTATACCACAAGAAGGGATTTGCGCGCCACCTCAACGAGAGGAAGTGGGTGTCAGGGTATAGGTTCGAAAATCCGCCTCGCCCAATTTAGCTAAATCCATTATACTCGAAAAACAGACCGCGGTCAATCTCAGGAGTGTCCCTTGCATCATACTTTTCTCCAACCCGCTCGTGCCGTCATTCCGTCTGCGACTCGGGCTGCTGGGGCAAAGCCCAAACACAAAGCCAGCAGGCTTATCACCTGCTGGCCAAG
>JACNHM010000390.1:7514-17279 GCA_014383605.1 Chloroflexota bacterium | reverse complement strand
TGCCCCCGACTGGACTCGAACCAGCACGCCCATACGGGCACAGGCCCTCAACCTGCTGTGTATACCATTCCACCACGGGGGCAGTCACACTTCTATTATACAGACTTCGTCCCCCTTGTCAAACCATAAAGAGACAAAATCCAAACCTCAAACTTCAAACCTTAAACTTCAAAGGGCCTGAGGGGTGAAGTCGGCGGCCTGGAAGTAGGGCGTTTAGAGTTTGGGGTTTGGAGTTTGGAGTTGATCAGCGGGCGTGGCGTGTGTATTCGGGCAGCAGCAGGGGCGAGGAGATTGCCGGGCTCAGCCCGGCGTCGGCCAACTGCTTTTCCCAGGCCAGCACGTGATCCAGCGTCAGCCGCCCCGGCTCCACCTCTTTGGACCTCAGGGCAGCCGCCCGCCCGGCCCGCTTGCCGAACACGGTGATCTCCAGCAGCGAGTTGCCCATCAGCCGGTTGCGGCCATGCACGCCGCCGGAGATCTCGCCGGCGCCGTACAGGTTGGGCACCGTCGTCGAGCCGTCGGCCCGGAGCAGCACGCCGCCGTTCTGGTAGTGCAGCGTGGGATAGACCAGCATCGGTTGCTGGGTGATGTCAATGTCGAAGCGTTTGAACTGCCGCACCATGGCCGGCAGGGCCTTCTCGATGGTGCCAGGGCCCTTGAGCAGCTCGATCATTGGGGAGTCGAGCCACACGCCCGGCTGGCCGGTGGGCGTCATGACCCCTTTGGCCCGTTCCTTGCACTCGCGGATGAAGGCCGCCGCCTCCACGTCGCGCGTCTCCAGCGGGTAGACGAACTGCTCGCCATCCACGTTCACCACCTGCGCGCCCAGGCCGCGCACTTTCTCCGTTACCAGCAGCCCCAGGATCTGCTCTGGATAGGCCGCGCCGGTGGGGTGGTACTGCATGGTGTCCATGAAGGCCAGTCCGGCTCCGGCCCGGTAGGCCATGACCACGCCGTCGCCGGTAGCGCCGTAGTGGTTGGTGGTGGGGAAGCCCTGGTAGTGCAACCGGCCGCTGCCGCCGGTGGCCATGACCACCGTCTTAGCCCGCACCAGCAGGTGCTCGCCGGTCTCCAGGTTCAGGAGAATGGCGCCCGCGGCCTGGCCCTGGTCATCCAGCACCAGTTCCACGGCCGGGGCGAACTCCAGCACCTGGATGTCGGGTCGGCTGTGTACCTCGTCCCGCAGGGTGCGCATGATCTCGGCGCCGGAGTAGTCGCGGGCCGAGTGCATGCGTTTGCGCGACGTGCCGCCGCCGTGCGCTTCGACCATCGTGCCGTCGGGCAGCTTGTCGAACATGCAGCCCAGGCTCTCCAGCCACTGGATGACCTCGGGTGCGTCCATGACCAGCGCTTCCACCAGCTCGGGGACGTTGCTGAAGTGGCCGCCGCCGATGACGTCCAGGTAGTGAATGGCCGGCGAGTCTTCGGGCCGGTCGGCGGCCTGGATGCCGCCCTGGGCCATCATCGTGTTGGCGTCGCCGAAGCGCAGCTTGGTGGCCAGCAGGACGCGCACGCCTTGTTCCAGCGCCAGCAGTGCTGCCGAAGCTCCGGCGCCACCGCCGCCGATGATCAGCACGTCGGTGTCGTAGTCCACCCGGCTCAGGTCGAAGGTGCGGGGATCCGTGCGGCTGCGGGCTTCCAGCAGGTCGGCGAACTCGTTGGGCGTGCGGTCGCCGACGTTGGGGCCCACGCGCAGCTCGCGCATCCCTTCCGTCAGGTAGTCGGGGTGGAAGCGGCGCAGCACTTCCTGCTGTTCCTCCAGCGTCAGCCGCCGGTAGGTCTCCTGCATCCGTCGCCGGCGCGAGGCCTCAACCTTCTTAATCGATTCCTGCATCTCGGCTGTGTATGACATGCTGATCTCCTATCTCGTTCCCCGGAGTTTTTAAGCCAGCAATCAGGCCTCGTACTCGCTTTCCGGTTTCTCCCGCATAGCCAGAGCTGGCACCGGCTGAGGCTGCACCACGGCAGGTCGCCGCAGCACGTACCGCTCGTAGGCCCAGCGCAGCACCTCGGTCAACGTCGCCTTCATCAACGTGCTTCCCTCGACGTCAAACCGCAGGTCAAGTTTGGGCACCACGCCCGACTCGGCCAGGTGCGGGATCAGCAGCGAAAAGTCCAGACATTCAAAGCCTACAACCTCGTCTGGCCTGTCCCAATCGTAGCGCGCCATCAGACCGTACTTCGTCTCGTCCACGCGAGCCGGGCGCGGGGGCAGTACTTGCAAATACAGAATGTCCTTTTCGTGGTAGTAGGTTGCCCTCAATCTCTTGGTTTCCATAACAATTCACCTTTTCGCACCAATCTCTCGTGTCTTTCCCGATCCAATGGCACAAAGGTCGTCCAGAAGCGCAGCCGTCCTAGCCATCGTTCGACGATGATCAAACCAATCCTTGCGAAGGTTGCCGAACCTTCGCAAGGTTAAGGGTTCGAGTTCTCACTCCAGATAGTACGTCTGGAGTCCCTGCTCTAGCGACGGCGCTACCTCGCTCATCACAAACGCTTCGTAGTCTGCAGGCTTTGGGAAATAGTGCCGGGCAAACGCTCGATCCACCAGCGTGCCACTCCGCCGCTCTACCCATTCCAGGTAGTTGCTGTAGGGCCAGTCCGCTGGATGCGCCACCAAGCCAGCTCTGACTGGGTTGAGGTGGATGTAACGGCAGAGGTGGAGGACGTATTCTTCGGTATCAACCAGGATGCTCTTTGCACGTCCCTCGAACAAGGTGCCGCTACGCTCTTGCTGCCTGTTGAACGCTTGAGTGTAGCTGTTGAACAGCCGTTGGATGAATCGTGAAAGTGCTCCATCTTCCTCTGGGCGTAGGAGGAAATGGTAGTGATTGGGCATCAGGCAGTAGGCGATCACACTCAGTGGATAACCTGCAAGAAACGACTTGGCGCGCCGCAGCAGAAACAGATAGTTGCCGGCATTGGCAAAGATGGGATCCCGATTGCACCCTCGATTGTAGACATGGTAGTAATGGTCTGCCAGATGCACTTTTCACTCCAACAACCCTTGCGAAGGTTACGAACATCGCAGACAGCGCTGCGAGTCTCTGCGAGCGGAGATGCCCTGGGCCTGGAAGTTGTTGTCGAACCTTCGCAAGGATGATATCACTCCGGTTCGATATCTCGCGCCTTGTACCGCTCTTTCAGCTCGTCCACGCTGAGGCCCTTCAATTCGTCCAGGGCCTGGTTGAACTCGTCGGCCAGGATCTCTTCCAGCCGATCCTCCAGGTGCTGCGAGCGGGGCGCCAGGTAGCGGCCATAGAGGCGGCGGCACAGCACGGCGATGTTGTACTGCGCCTCGCCCACCGGGCAGCGGGCCGCGCACAGACCGCACATGATGCAGTCAAAGGACATGTTGGCCACGCGGGCGATGTCGCCGCGCATGGCCGCGGCCATGTAGCCCTTCACGTCCAGCTCCTGCGGGCAGGCTTTGGTGCAGGTGCCGCAGCCCAGGCAGCGCAGCAGTTCGGGATAGAGGCTGAAGAGCCGCTCCGGCCGCGGTTGCAACGTGCTGATGTCGTAATCCGCCCGCTGCGCCGGGAAGAAGGGGATCTGCGCCAGGTACATGTTCGGCTGCACCACCGTCTGGCAGGCCAGGCCGAAGTAGAGCGTGTCGTCGCCCTGCAGCCGGTAGACGGTGGCGCAAGCGCCGCAGAAGCCGCCGCGGCAGCCCACCCCGCGCACCAACTGGTAGCCGGCATACTCCATGGCCTTCATGATCGTCAGGCTGGGCGGCACGTCGTAGCGTTTGCCCATGATGAAGACGGGAATCAGTTCTTCACTCATCATTTTCCCTCCGGATCAGGTATCAGGTATCAGTGACGGGTGATCAGGAGTATCCTGATCCCTGATCACTGAGACCAGATCACAGGTTACAGCAACCCCTGCTTGGTCAATAGCAGTCGCGGGTCCACGTGGTGCAGTTCCCAGCCCCAATCGTCGCTGTCCAATCCCAGTGCCAATCCCATCAACTGGGTGAAGTAGAGCACCGGCAGCGGCCGGAAGCCGGGATGCTGGCGGGCCATCTCCGCTTGTTTGTAGTCCAGGTTGTACTGACAGAGCGGGCAGGCGGTCACCAGCAGGTCGGCGCCGTTGCGGGCCGCCGATTGCAGCACGTCGAAGGACATGTCGGCGGCCAGATCGGCCGAGGTGACCAGCAGGTAGGAGCCGCAGCATTCCACGCGATGAGAGAAATCCACCGGCTCGCAGCCCAGCGCCTGGAGCAGATCCTCCAGGATACGCGGGTCTTCGGCATCATCCAGTTGCAGCTCTTTCTCCGGACGCAGCAGCAGGCAGCCGTAGTAGGGCGCGACGTTCAAGCCCTCCAGCGATTTGCCTGTTGCTTCCCTTGCCTCGTCCACCCGTTGCCCCAGAGCCTCGAACCCCAGCTCATCGCGCAGGATCTCCAGGAAGTGCTGTACCCGCAGGTCGCCGGCGTACTCCGCTTCGATGAAGGTGTTGATGCGATCCCGCTTCTCGGCGTCGCTTTGCAGGAAGTGGTTGGTTCGTTTGAGGACGTTGTAGCAGATAGCGCAGAGGGTGGCCACCCGCTCGCCTTGCGCTCGCGCTTCCACCAGCACCTGCGTGGGACCCGTCATGGAAAGGAGATTGTCCACGGCCAGCGGGAAGCTGGCCCCGCAGCAGTTCCAGTCCTGCAGTTCTTCCAGCTCCAGCCCCAGCGCCTGGGCCACCGCCCGCCCTGAGGCGTCGTAGCCGCGGCCCTTGGTCGAGAGGGTGCAGCCGGGGTAGTAGGGAATCGCCATCTAGCCTCCCATCAGCGTGAACTTGCGGAAGCCGCCGACGACCGCCAGTTGCGGCAACTCGGCGACCTTTTCCGGATCCAGTTCCTGCGGGCGCAGGTGATCGCCGCTTCGTTCCTGGGCGATGACCCGCAGCGCTTCCATGATCCGGCTCAGGTCCACCCCGTGCGGGCAGCGGGAGTAGCAGGTCTGGCAAGAGGCGCAGATCCAGATGCTGTTGGCTGCCAGCACCTCTTCCATGCCGAACTGGGCGTAGCGGATCACTTGATTGGGCAGCAGATCCATTACCGTGGCCGCAGGGCAGCCCGCCGAGCACTTGCCGCACTGGTTGCAGGCCAGCAAGTTCTCTCCGCTCAACTCTTCGATTTTGCAGACGAACTCACCTCTGATCCGCTCGCCCGATAACCGTGTCCTGGCCATCATCCGCCGCCTTTCAACCTGGTCGTGCCGTATGTGTATCCACGCTCAAATGCCGCCAGGTTCTTTTCCACCAGCCGGCCCAGGTTGCGGATGGCCTTGCGCATCGCCTCGGGGCTGGCCACACCGGTGACGGCCGTGGTGAAGCCCAGCATGATCATGTTGAATACCCGTTCATCGCCCATCTCCCTGGCCCATGCCAGGGCCGGGATGGTCCACGCTATGCCCTCGTCCTCATCGTCCAGCTTGACCAGGTTTTCTTCGGTGATCAGGATGCAGCCGGCGACTCGCGGCTGCTTGTACGTGTCGTAAGCTTCCTGGAAGGTGATGACCAGGATGTCCGGATGGCTCACCTTGGGGTACTCGATGGGCTCATCGGAGATGGCGACGTCCGCCTTGGACGCCCCGCCGCGGGATTCGGGCCCGTAGGAGGGAATGGTGACCGCGTTACGTTCGTCGTACACGGCGGCTGCTGTGCCGAGCATCGTGCCCGCCAGCATGATGCCCTGGCCGCCGGCGCCGGCGATGCGCACCTCCAGGCGGTCAACACGGGCCTTTTCCTCGGCTGGTTCAGCCGGCGGTGGCCCTTCCTTTGAGATCGGGGCGGCCGCCGCCACCTCTGGCTGCGGCGGCCAGGCCGGCCAATACTTCAGCAGCCGCTCCCGAAAGGTCTCTCGCTCCGTATCCACAAAAGCGCCGACGACGATCTCCCCGCGCAATTCCAGGTCAGTCTCCTCCAGCGGTTCGCCATCCCACATTACCGTCTTCTCTTGGAAATACTTCATCTCCGCTTTGGCATCTCTAAACTGGTTGCGCCCGCCGTAGTTGGTGGGGCAGGGGGCGATGACTTCCACGAAGGAGAAGCCCTTTTTCTGCAGCGCCGCGGCGATGGAATGGCGCAGCCGCACCAGCTCCAGCGCCGTCCAGCGGGCCACGTAGGACGCGCCGCAGGCTTTCATCAAGAGGGGCAGGTTGAAGGGGTACTCCACCGCGCCGCGGGGCGTGGTCTTGGTGCGCGCCGTCAACTGTGTGGTCGGCCCGTGCTGGCCGCCGGTCATGCCGTAGTTGAAGTTGTTGACGCAGATGACGGTCATGTCGGCGTTGCGGCGGGCGGCGTGAATAAGATGGTTGCCGCCGATGGCTGCCAGGTCGCCGTCGCCGCTGACGATGACCAGCTTCATGTCCGGCCGCGCCATGCCCAGGCCGATGGCGAAGGGGATGGCCCGCCCGTGCGTGGTGTGGAAGCTGTCGGTCTTCATGTATCCCGACACCCGCCCCGTGCAGCCGATGCCGGAGATCACGCTGACCTGCTTGTGATCGAGCCCCACGTCCCCCACGGCGGCGACGAAACTGTTGACCACCGAGCCGATGCCGCAGCCGCCGCACCAGATGTGCGGCAGCCGATCCTCCCGCAGCCACTGGCGCGTCGGGTGCAGCTCCTTGATCCACGCCTCGTCGCGCTCGTCGGGCGGCACGCCGAAGAGGCTGTACTGCTGGCAGCAGTCGTGGTCGAACTCGGTCTCGTTCACATGCTCTTTCTCGTTATTGCCCATGCCCACTCTCTCCCGACAAGGGAGTAAATCGGTAGATAGGTAAACTGGTAAATTGGTGTGCGCATCAATCCACCAATCCACCAATCTACCAATCTACCAATCTACCAATGTACCAGCTTGCCATCGCCTAGAAATCCTTGGGCAACTCCTGCATCTGCGCGGCGGTGAACACGGGGCCGTCTTTGCAGACGTACACGGGCCCCACGTTGCAGCGTCCGCACTTGCCCAGGCCGCACTTCATCTTGTTCTCCAGCGTGGTGATGACCCGCTCCTGGGGAAAGCCCAGCCGTTCCAGCGTCAGCAGCGCGAACTTGATCATGATCGGCGGGCCGCAGGTGATGGCCACCGTGCCCTCGGGCTGCGGGGCCAGCTTCTCCATGATCGTGGGCACAAAGCCCACCTCGCCGTCCCAATCGTCGGTCTCGCCGCCGGGGTCCACCGTGCGCACCAATTCCACGTCGGGCTGCTCCGCCCAGCGCACCATGTCTTCCTTGTAGACCAGGTCGGCCACCGAGCGAGCGCCGTTGAGCAGGGTGATCTGCCCGAACTCCTGGCGGTGCGCCAGGCAATACTCGATCAGCGCCCGCAGCGCGGCCATGCCGATGCCGCCGCCGGCGAAGAAGATGTTCCGCCCGCGCAGCTCATCCAGCGGGAAGCCGTTGCCGTAGGGCCCGCGGAAGCCCACGGTGTCCCCGATCTCCACGTCGCGCAGCGCGCTGGTCACCTTGCCCATCAGCTTGAAGCTGCACTCGACGTGGCCGCGGTCGGCGGGCGAGCTGGCGATGGCGAAGACGCACTCCCCGGCGCCGAAAGCGGAATACTCGCCAAACTGGCCGGGAAGGAAGGCGAAATCCTGCCCCACCGCCGCGTCCTGGAAGGCCAGCCGCAGAGTGCGCACGTCGGGCGTCTCCTCGCGGATGTGCTCCACGGTCATCAAATGCGGCCGGTAGATGTTGTTCATCGCCGGAAGTCGTTCACTGTCCCTCGACAGATACTTGAGGAGGTGTTGTTCGATCACGATCCAACCTTACGTTTCACGTTCCACGTTTCACGTTCCACGTTCCACGTTTCACGTTTCACGTTTTACGTTTTACGCTTCTCGCCCGCTGCGGCGGTGGCGACCTGAAGAACGGCTTGTACCGCAGCATAGATGTCCAGGTTCACAGGGCAATCGGTCACGCAGCGGCCACAGCCGACGCACATGACCCGCCCCCACGTTTGCGGGAAGTAGCTGAACTTGTGCAGCACCCGCTGGCGGTAGCGCCCGTCCTGTTGGGGCCGCGGGTTGTGCCCCGACGCGTGCCGCGTGAACAGGGAGAAGGCGCAGGAGTCCCAGTTGCGGCAGCGCACGCCGCCCCAGGCGTCACCGTCGTCCATGATGTCGAAACAGTGACAGGTGGGGCAGACGTAGGCGCAGACGCCGCAGCCGAGACATTTGCGGGTGATCTCTGCCCAGAGGGGATGCTCGAACAACCTCTCCGGGTGATCAATACCTTGGGCCAATGCTGCCTGGCGGGACATCCTGGCCTCGGCAGCCTCTGTCACTACGTCCTTCGACCGGCACTCGCCGGCGCCGAAGTAATGGCCATACTCCCACAGCAACTGCTCGCCCTTGGCGGTCAGCGTTTCCACCAGGTAGCCCTCATCGCCCATCGGCGTGAGCAGCATGTCGCTGCCTTCGCTGGCGGTGGGGGAGAGGCCCACGGCAGCGCAGAAGCAGGATTCGGCAGGCTCGGTGCAGGAAAGACCGACGATGGTGGTCACGGTGCGCCGCCGTGTGTAGAACTCATCCTCGCAATTGTCATTGAACACCTGATCCAGGATCGCCAGGCCGGCGGCGTCGCAGGGGCGGACGCCGAAGATCACCTGGGGTTCCAGAGCCAGGCGGAGCTGTTCCAATTCCACACCGCTGCCCACGTAGCGGTAGCGCAGGACGGATTCCGAGCGCGGGAACAGCCACGCTTTCACCGGCCAGCGCGTGTTGACGTAATCCAGGGTGATGTCGTCTACAGCCGCCACGGGCTGGAAGAGGACATCTTTCCCCTGGCGCTGTGGCGCGATCAGCCGTCGCTCCGAGCGCAATAGCTCGGCCAGCCAATCGTTCAGCTTCTCCGGGCGCAACACCCTGCAAATCATCGGATGAACTCCGCTCGATCCTCGGGCCGGAAGGTGGTCAGCGGCGGGGCCACGGCGGCGTCGTAGCCGGCGCGGTAGCCGTACTCATCTCGGATGAGCAATGCCAGCTTGCGGTTGATGAGGTCCAGCCGGATGTGGGCCGGGCAGGCGCGGGCGCACTCATCGCAGCCGATGCAGCGGCCGGCCAGGTGGAAGGCCCGAAAGATGTTCCAGCTCAGATTGCCTTTGGCGTCGAAAGCCGGCGGAATCCACTGCGGCCGCGTCTGATCGGCGACGCAGGTGTCGCAGTAGCACAGGGGGCAGACGGCGCGGCAAGCGTAGCAGCGGATACATCGAGAGAACTCCGCCTGCCAGTAACCCCAACGCTGGTCTGGTGTCAACGTTTCCAGCGCCGCAATCTCCTCATCCCTGGGATCCATCCCTCCCCAATCTCTAATCTCTAATACCTCATCTTCCACCAGGTGGTCGTAGAACGGCGGCCTATGCACGTCGCAGACCGCGCACTTGGCCGCCAAATGGCCGTTCTCCAGCATCCCCGCGCACTGCACGCCGATGATCGTCATCTCGTGCCGCTCGATCTGGTGCTCCTGTAGCAGCGCCACCAGCGCCCGGGCGTCGCAGCCCTTGGCCACGATCCCCACCCGCCCCAGCCGGGTGACCAACTCGCGGGTCAGGTAGACGCTGAGGTTGTTCAGGCAGTGCTCGTCCCAGACGAGTCGTTCGACCTCGTCTGGCTCGGTGACGAACAGGGGCGTGGTCACGTCCTTCAGGGTGCCGTTTCCATAGCCGACAATGACACCGACCTCTCCAGCCTCCAACAACTGCCGGGCGATGCGCCGGACGCCTTCTTCAGCCGCTCTCTGAGTTTCAGGTTTCAGGTTCCAGGTTCCAGGTTG
>JACNHM010000390.1:0-7284 GCA_014383605.1 Chloroflexota bacterium | reverse complement strand
CCCAGGAAGTTCAGCAGCTCGCGGAAGGCGGTGAAGCGCCGACGCGCCAGCAGGTTGCCGCTGACGTAGTGGCAGTCGCCGGGATGGCAGCCGGAAACCAGCACGCCGTCGGCCCCTTGCTCGAAGGCTTTGACCAGGAAGAGCGGGTCAATGCGGCCCGAGCAGGGCAGTTTGACGATGCGCACGTTGGGATCGTATTTTATGCGGCTGGTGCCCGCCAGGTCGGCCCCGGCGTAGGTGCACCATTGACAAACGAAGGCCACGATCTGCGGTTGCCAGTTTTCGTCAGGCATCATTCAACTCTTTGGCAAAAGGCAAGGATGTGCTATAATATTGATCAGTAACAGCCACCGTTGCTACCGGTGAGTGAAAGAAAATGCTTTTTACGGAGAAGGAGGACCTGCTATGTATAACCGCACAGCCATTTTGGATACAACCACGCCGGAGCATCCCCGCCTGATTGTAGACGTCCCACCCGATCAGCAGGCTGCTATCCGCAGTGCCTTGGAGCGGTTGGAACGCATTGGAAAAGGTGCTTCCGCTCAGACGCTGATCGATGCGTTGCTGACAGCAGCCGAGCAGTCTTACTTCTGGACCCCCGAGTGGCAAGCCAAGGAGCGGGCGGCTGACCAGGCGATTGCAGAGGGCCGTGTCAAAACCTTCGATACCGTGGATGCGATGCTTGACTTCCTGGACGCGCAATGAAGTACAAGGCAACCGAACCGTTCTGGGAGGCCTATGCCCAGCTTCCCACTGAGGTGAAGCGAAAGGCACGGCGAGCCTTTCGTCTTTTCCAGCAAAGGGCGGAGCATCCTCCCTTTCACCCTTCACTCCGGATCAGGAAAATGCAAGGGCATCCCGATATCTGGGAAGGACACGTGACTTTGCAGTACGTCTTCACCTTCCATATCGAAGAAGATCCTGATACCGGCGAGACCGTCTACGTCTTCCGCAATATCGGAACCCACGACATTTATCGAAGACCGTAAGCGAGTTCGCACGATAAGTGCAAAGGAGAGATGATCTATGAGCACGGTAGCTATCGAGCGTACTGTTAATCACATCGCCGGCGAACTCAAGGTTGCTCCGGTGGAACTTCAGCGCCGTAGTCTAGAGGCGTTCATTGAACGGGAACGCCGCTTGGCTCTACTCGATGTTGCCGATCTGCGGGATCGCTATGGCGTCCGTTCAGCAGCCGAGCTAGAGGCAAAGATCAAGCAGCGTGAAATCTACAGCCACCCTGCCTGGGAAGAGCTGATCGAATGGCAGAATCTGGAAGCCTATCTCGAACGCCTCATCCATTGGCAGGACGAGTTGAGCTGATCTGATGATCCCGAAGTCGCTGTGCGTGAGTTCCTGCACTTCGTGCGGCAGAAACTGTTCCAGTACGGGGGATGACTATCGCTGGCCTTCGACAGCTACCAACTCCGGCACACGCGCTGGCATGGGCCAGAGCGCCACGATCTCCCCGTAAATCTGCTCGTCGGTGTAGCCGTCCAGTTCGATGCTGTGGTTGCGGCAGGCGACCACGCAAGCGCCGCAGCCCTCGCACACGCCCACGTTCACGCTGGACACCCAGCGCAGCACATTCCCCGCCCGATCCCGTATCTCCTTGCGCGTGATGGCCCCGTAGGGGCAGACCTTCTGGCAATCGAAGCAGCCCTCGCAGGTCAGCTCGTTCACGCTGGCCACCATCGGCTCCCGTTCCAGCTCGTCGCGGGAGAAGAGCGCCTGCACCTTGCTGGCCGCGGCGCTGGCCTGGGCCACTGTTTCCGGAATGTCCTTGGGCGCCTGCACCGCGCCGGCCAGGTAGAGCCCCGCCGTCAGCGTCTCCACGGGGCGCAGCTTGGGATGGGCCTCCTGGTAGAAGCCGTGCTCGTCGGCGATGACCCGCAGTTGCTGGGCCAGCACGTCGTGACCCGTGTTGGCCACCATCGCCGTGGCCAGCACCACCAGGTCGGCTTCAATCTCCAACGGCTGCCCGGTGAGCGTGTCCACGCCCCACACTTTCAGCTTGCTGTCTTCCTCGAAAATCCTGCTCACCCGCCCGCGCACGTAGAGCACGCGGTCTTCTTCCACGGCCCGATTGACGAACTCCTCGTAGCCTTTGCCGCCGGCGCGCACATCCATGTAGAACACGTAGGCCTGTCCGTCGGGCACCTTGTGTTTGTAGAGCATGGCGTGCTTGGCCGTGTACATGCAGCAGATCTTGGAGCAGTAGGGCACGCCCTGCTCCGGGTCGCGGGAGCCGACGCACTGGATGAAGACCACTTCCCTGGGAACTCGGCCATCGGAGGGGCGGCGCACCGTGCCGCTGGTGGGGCCGGAAGCGGAAAGCAGCCGCTCGAACTCCAGCCCGGTGACCACGTCCGGGAACTTGCCCCAGCCCAGCTCCCGGGCCTGTTCAGCGGCGAAGAGGTCGTAGCCGGTGGCCACGACGATAGCCCCCACGTCCACCTCGACGATCTGCGGCTTCATGTTCAGGTCCATGGCTTCCGCCTCGCAGGCCTGGAAGCACTTTTCGCAGACCAGGGGATGCAGCCCCAGGCAGGTCTCTTCGTCCAACGTGTACACGGCGGGCACAGACTGCGGCGAGGGGATGTAGATGGCTCGCCGCCAGCTCAGGCCGCCGTCGAACTCGTTGGGTACCACCTGTGGGCAGACCACGGCACAGTCGCCGCAGTTGGTGCATTTGTCCTCGATGACGTAGCGCGGCTTGCGGCGGATTTTGACCTGGAAGTTGCCCACGTAGCCGCTGACCTCCTCGACCTCGCTGTAGGTCAGCAGCGTGATGTTGCGGTGGCGGCTCACTTCCACCATGCGCGGGGTGAGGATGCACTGCGAGCAGTCCAGCGTGGGGAAGGTCTCGGAAAGCTGCGCCATATGCCCGCCGATGGAGGGGTCGCGCTCCACCAGGATCACCTCGTGCCCGCCGTTGGCCAGGTCCAGCGCCGCCTGGATGCCGGCGATGCCGCCGCCGATGACCAACGCCCGCTTGGTCACCGGCACGGTGATGGGCTGCAGCGGGCGGTTGCGCTTGACCTTCTGCACCATCAGGCGGACGAGGTCGGTGGCCTTGGCCGTGGCGGCGGCTTTGTCCTTGTGCACCCAGGAGCATTGCTCGCGGATGTTGGACATCTCGCTGAGGTAGGGGTTGAGGCCGCCTTCCACCGCCGCGCCGCGGAAGGTCATCTCGTGCATGGCCGGGCTGCAGGCGGCCACCACCACACCAGTGAGATGCTTCTCTCTGATCGCTTCGATGAGCAGCTTCTGGCCGGGGTCCGAGCACATGTAGCGATAGTGCTCGGCATGGGCCACGCCAGGCAGCCGCGCCGCTGCCTCCGTCACCGCCTCCACGTCCACGGTGCCGGCGATGTTTTCGCCGCAATGACAGATGAAGACACCAATTCGCGCCATGTTTGTTTGCCCGCGGTAGATTGGTACACGGGTACACTGGTAGATTGGGGGCTCAGCAGAGCCCGATCTACCGATCTACCAATCTACCAATCTACCAATCTTACCAATCTACCAATCTACCAGTTTACCAATTTACCGGCGTACCTGATAGACCCGATCACCGAGCGCCGATCCCCCGTATCGCTTCCAAGATCTCCGCTGACTCGTGAATCTCGCCGCCGGCGTGGGGGACGAGTACCACCGGTGTGTCTATGCCCACACAGCGCTCCACCTCGCGGCTCATCTGGCCGTAGTTGATCTCCGGCACGACGAACCGCTTGCCCTGCCGGGCCAGTTCCCGCACCCGCTCCTCCGGGAAGGGCCAGGCGGTGATCAGCCGGAAAAGCCCGGCTTTGATCCCCTCGGCTTGCGCCTCCCGCACAGCGTGGGAAGCGACGCGGGCGGTGATGCCGTAGGTCAGCACTACCACGTCGGCGTCGTCCACGTCCCGTTCCCTCCAGTCCAGGATGTCGGCGGTATTTTCCTGAATCTTGGCAATGAGCCGTTTGACCAGTGCCTGCTGCGCTGCGGCGCTCATGTCCGGGTAGCCTCGCTCGTCGTGGGTCAGGCCGGTCACGGAGACGTTGTATCCCTTGCCCAACTCCGGCATGGGCGGTATCAGTTTGCCTTCTTCTACATGGTAGGTGGGGAACTCCCCGGGCGGGAGGGCCGGGCGTTCCCTCTCCCAGATCTCGATCTCTTCCTCCGGAGGAATGACCAGCTTCTCGATCATGTGCCCCACTTCGGCGTCGGTCATCACCAGCACAGGCAGGCGGTAGCGCTCCGAGAGGTTGAACGCCCGTATGGTCAGATCGAAGCATTCCTGCACCGACCAGGGGCAGAGGGCGATGATCTCATAGGAACCATGCGAACCCCAGCGGGCCTGCATCATGTCCCCTTGGCCGACCATCGTCGGCAGGCCGGTGGAGGGGCCGCCCCGCTGCACGTTGACGATCACGCAGGGGGTCTCGGTCATGATGCCCAGGCCGATGTTCTCCATCATCAGGCTGAAGCCAGGGCCAGAGGTGGCCGTCATGGCTTTGAGCCCGCCCCACGAAGCTCCCAGCACCGCGGCGATGGAGCCCAGTTCGTCCTCCATTTGCACGTAGTAGCCGCCGACGTCTGGCAGCCGCGCCGCCATGCGCTCGGCGGTTTCCGTGCTGGGGGTGATGGGATAGCCGCCGAAGAAACGGCAGCCCGCAGCCAGCGCGCCTTCGGCGCAAGCCACGTCGCCCATCATAAAATGTGCGCCTGTCAGTACTGCCTTGTTCAACGAACTGACCTCCGTTTGCACCAAGGGGAAGGGGGCTGAGGCCTCTGAGAGAACTGCAGGGGCGAGGGGAGACATCAACCCCTTCAGCCCCATCAGTCCCCTGTCTTGCCCTCAGCAGTGTTCAGGGTCTCGATCACGGGCGCGCTGTAGATAGCAAAGTCAGAGCAGATCAGATAGCACAATTGGCAATTGGCACATTCGCCTTCTTTGACCACGACAGGGTAACGGTATCCTTTGGCGTTGGTTTCTGTCGAGTGTGCCAACACGCCGCGCGGGCAGAAGTCAATGCAGAGATCGCATCCCTTGCATTCCTCCACGATGACGTATACTGTGCCCTTGGGCACGTCGGAGGGTTTCGGTACGATCGGCTGTCTGCGCAATATCCGCCTTGGCATCTGTCTGCTGAAGGAAGAAAGAGGCTTGCGCTGCCATGGCACGCAAGCCTACCGCGAGTGTGGAGGAGCGCCCTTACTCTCTCAGGATCTGGTCTGGCGAATCCGGCGAGTACTGCCATCTGCGGCCAGGAGTTGCTGAGAGGCTTCGTTGCCCAACGTGTTATGCTTCGGCTCGTTTATCCTAGCACAAGCCGTGGGAGGCGTCCATGATTTGGGACATATTGTGGGGCACAACACAACTTGGCGACCAGGGTCAGCTCCGAGGTATAGCCATCATCGGCAACGAAGATGACCGCCGTGGCGTCGTCTTTGGGACCGGCTTTGCCCAGGAGATCGTTGACGGCCACGCCGATGTAGGTAGTGGTCTCGCCCGATTTGTCGGTGTAGTCGGCGGAGATGGTGTCCATGGAGCGGATCTTCTCGTCCGTCTAGCCTGCTTCCGTCTCCACGTTGCCGGTGATCTTGAGCGCCGCATTGGCCGGGATAGAGCCAGCGGCCTGCTCGTTCACCTGGATCTCCTGCAACTGGAAGACCCAGCGGTTCCCCGGAGTGTGCGGCATGACCAGGCGGATCGGGCCGTGTTCGGCGTCGGCCTGAGCGATCCACTTGCCGTTCTCCTTCAGCGCCACGATGCCACTCTGAAGCTCATCCCTGCTGATCTCGATGGCATAGCCGTCGGCGGCCACCGCAGTAATGCTGGCGTAGCTGCCAGCCCCCGCCTTGCTCAAGATCTCGTCCAGCGAGACTCCGCTCCAGGAGCCCACCGTGTCTTCGCCCGTGGACTTCTCCATCAGGATGTCCTTGATCTCGGTCTGCTTCATGCCCGCCAACTCGGCGTAGCTCAGAGTCAACGGGTTGCTCACCGCACCGCCGACCTGTAGGTTCCAGTCAACTTTCGGGGCGCCACCGCAGGCAGCCAGCCCCAGGAGCAGCACCAGGGCCATCGTCAGAACCAGTCTGTTTCGCATCTCGTCCTCCATGATCATGGGATTATGGTGTGTTGTGGGATTTGTGCGGGCTCACTTCCGAGCCACCAAGATGGGAATAAACATGTCGCGCTCGATCAAGAATGCGTGATTGCCCAGCCTCCTTCCTTCCTCGACGCGGTGCATTCCATGGTCCGCGAACAGAATCAGCAAGGTGTCTTCCGGCAGCGCCTCGACGAATTGTTTACCTCTGCAATCTGATCTCGACCACGCCGGTCACCCACAGCGCCCGGCCGCGCTCCGGCAACACCAGGACCACCTCGGGCCGATCTCGCAGTTGCGCCAGCACAGCGCCCTCTGCCTCCTCCGCCGTCAGGCTGTGCTCCTGGCCTCCGGCATCGCCAATCAAGATCTCCTGGGTGGGCTGTTGGGCCACGATGTCAGCCAGGGCGGCCCCCTCGATCCGTGACGCCGTCTTGGCCTTGCGAATCTGCCCATCGGTCTCGCTCTTGAGCATCACATTGGTCTGCTCGATGGTCACGACGCGGGTGGGCCCCAGGAGCAGCCGGCCCATGGAGGTGGCTCGACCATCCACCTTCAATGGCCTGTCGCCGCCGACGACGATGATGCGCCACACGCCTTTCAGCCAGGTCGACACGTGCAGGTTCTCGGCGGCAAAGCGCACGCCGTCCACATGAGGCATCAGCAGCGCCTCGTCGGTCAGGTTAGACGGCTCGAAGGTCACGAAGCCGCCATCGCGAGAGGCCAGGGTGACGCTCTCGAACTCCGTCACACCGCGATCTGCCAGGAAGTCGAGCAGGGCCACGTGCGTGCCCGGCTGGTCACGGTAGGGCAGGATCTCGTTGACCGCTATGTAGCCTGGTTCGGGCACGTCGCCGGTCAGGAGAATGAGGTTGTCGAACGGCACCGCCGCCATCTCCGCCGAGCCGTGGTCGTCGTGGCATGTGGCGCAACGATGGAAATCCTCCGGCTCATGGCATTCGGCGCAATCGTTAAGCGTCTGCGCCTCCTCGGCCAGCAGTCGCCAGGGATAGTGCAGCGGCGAGCGCAACGGCGCCAATGCCCTGGCCCGCGCGGCCACGGCCCCGACCAGACCTCCCACGACCAGGGAGACCACCAGCAGAAGAACCCACCGAGATCGCGACATTCTCTAACCTCCAGACTCAGTAGATCCAAGTTTGCTCCTGCCGGACTGCCAAGTCCGGCAGAAAGG
>JACNHM010000599.1 GCA_014383605.1 Chloroflexota bacterium | reverse complement strand
CCGCCGGGTTGACCATTGATCCTGAGCGGATCCCAGAGTTCCGCCGCGCCCTGTCTCGCACCGTGTCGGAGATGCTCGCAGACCCTAAGGGTTTCGGGAAACCCTTAGGGTCTCTCCAGATAGACGGCTATATGTCACTGGGCGACCTGTCCCTCGATCTGGTCGAGAACCTGGAGCGACTGGCGCCTTTTGGGCCTGGCAACCCGCCCTTGACTCTGGTCAGCAGGGGGCTTTCGTTGACCAGCCATAGCACGGTAGGCCGCACCGGCGAGCACCTTCAATTGATCGTCGAGGACGACGAGGGCACAGCTCAGAGAGTGATTTGGTGGCAAGGGGCCGGCTGGCCGCTGCCACAGGGACGGTTTGATCTGGCCTACGTCGTACGGGCCAGCGACTACCGGGGGCAGCGGGACGTACAGGTGGAATGGGTGGATGCTCGCCAGATTGAAGAGCACAGACCCGAAGGGTTTTGGGAAACCCTTCGGGTCTCCATTGAGATTGTGGACCATCGGGGGGAGACCAACCCTCGCAAAGTGCTGGAACGCCTGCGGGGGCAGGGAGATGCGCAGGTATGGAGTGAGGCCGAAGCCAGGGCAGAAGTCGGCGGTCAGCACCGGTATGATTTGGAGCCATCAAAGGTTTTGATCATCTGGACCACTCCTCCGGGCCCCGCCGAGTTACGAACGGCGCTGGAAAAGGTCTCGCCGGCGATGGTCCACCTGTTTGGGATAGATCCCGGTCTGGACCACCCCGAGACGTTCCTGAAGCGTTTGGTCGGTCTGACCAGGTATGCTTTGAGTTCCAATCAGGGTCGAGCCAGTATCTCCACCCTGGCGGCGGCCACTGCCCAGCGGGAGACGACCGTGCGCCAGGGTATCGCCTGGCTTGCGGCGCGGGGGCACCTTGTGGTGCTCGATGAAGAAGGTGACGAGACACAACTGGCAGAGGGCAACCACGTGGCCAGTGATGACCTGTCCCGGATAGCCGCTCAACTGAAGGCCTTGCTTGAAGAAACGGCGGCCTATCGCGCTCACTTTGCCCGGGCTGATAAGGACACCCTCATTCCGTCAAGACCCTAAAGGTTTCAAAACAAGACCTTTAGGGTCTCGCCCCGTGCGTACCCTGGCCGCTCAGGAGAAAAAATGGGAAAACACCTGAAGATCATCATTGATTGGGATGGCACGTTGACCGCCGAGGAGACGCAGGTGGCGGCCCTGGCCGAGAAGTCGCTGGACACGCTGGCGAACGAAATCGTCGGCGCGCCGCGCGAGAGGTTGGCCGCCGACTACCAGGCCACGCGGACGCGCCTGCTGCGTGCGCCGCACCGCTACTGGTGGGAGGTCAATGGCCTGGTGGCTTCTTACTGCAACGAAGGCGCGTTCATCCTCAACACCACGACGCTGCAAGTGATGCTGGGGGAAAACCCGGCCTACGCCCAGGCCGTGGCCGCCGCCTTCCCCCAGGCGGAGTACGACCCGGTGGTGGATTGCACCAACTATCTGTTTCACCGCCACACAGCCGAGATTCCCCCTCACTTTCGCCCCGCTGCCCACGACGTGCTGCTGGCCCTCATGCCCCCCTAGCCCCCCAACTTTGGGGGGCTAGGGGGGCAGCACTCCGACCGCACGCCGATCATTCTTACCAACTCGCTGGGCGACAAGGTGCGTCGTCACCTGAAGACGTTAGCGCTAGGTCACGAGATTGCCGTGTTGGGCGACACCCGCCAGTACGATATGGACCCCGATTGGACGCACCGCTTTCCGCACCCGCAATTGGGGGAGATCCAGGTCTGGCGGGTGAGCGAGAAATACCAGATTGACCTGCGCCGTCCGGTGTACTATCGGGCACTAGTCCAGGCGGCCGCCGACGGCTCGCGACTGGCGGTGGTGGCTGACACCCTCTCGCTGCCCGGCGCCCTGCCGTTGATGATGAACATCCCCTTCTTCCTCTTGCGCACGGACTACACCCCCGCCTGGTGTGCCCAGGCCGTGGATGCGCATCCCCTGGGCCGCGTCCTCGACAACCTGGCCGACCTGCCGGTGGCGCTGGATGCCCTGCCCCTCAGCAGATAGTCTTTGCTCTCAGCCCTGAGCGAACGCTGACGGAACACGCACCACGTCGGGAGGTGTAGCAGGGGGATTAGTATTACCGTATTAATACAGGAGGGTATACGATGCGGACGATTACTGTCAAGCTGGAGGACCGGTTTGCTGTCGAAGTTGAACGTTTCCAGCGAGAGATGGGCTATGCTACCAACAGCGAATTAGTTCGCGACGCGCTGCGAGTTCACATGACCGCCGCCCGCAAGCGGCAACTGGAAGCCAGCCTGCGCCGATACCTGCAGGATCAGCAGGCGTTGGCCGAGGCTGCCGACGAGGTGGAGGCCCGGATGTCAGTCACCGAGGAAGCGTTGGCCGGGGTGGAGATGATGCGCATCTTCGGCGGCCTGGATCCCACCTTTGGCGTGCGGTTTTGAGGGGTTCGTAAAGGAGAGCGCATATCGCTTTATCACACCACAACGCCGATGCCTACCCCCTCACTCCGGGGCGGAGAGGCCATCGGCGTTGCGTTTTCGGTCCGCAAACAACACGTCAGCTAACCACCTGTTTCGCCTCTCCTTTCGTCACCCCTAACATGCACAGAATGGCCAGCACGAAGAACCCCGGAGTGACCAGGAAGATCATGTTGTAGTTGCGCCCCGTCAAGTCAATCACCCAGCCGTTGAGGATGGGCCCCACCACTGCCGCCAGTGTCGCCGCCACGTAGTACAGCCCCGTGTAGGTCCCCAGCACTTCCTCCGAGGTCGAGATATCCACCACCATGGGCAGGCTGTTGACGTTGACCAGCGACCAGCCCAATCCTCCCACCGCCAGCAGCGCGACGACAGCGGGCACAGACGGGATGAAGAAGGCGATCATCAAGAGCACGGCGAAGATTGCCAGCCCGACCATGATGGTGCGCTTGCGCCCGAAGCGGGTGGCGATAAAGCCGCTGGGGATGGCAAAGAGGATGAACGTGATGTAGGCCACGCTGAGGATCGTGCTGGCGGTAGATTCGCTCACCCCCAACGTCGTCACAGCGTAGGAACTGAAGAAGGTCTCAACGCCGTTATAGCCGACGAACCAGAAGAAGATGGCCAGAATGAGCAACACCAGGCTGCGGACGTTCTCAGGCGGGATGTCCCGCAATCCTCGGAAGATCCCCAACCCCTCTTCCCGCCGCGCGGCCGATTCGACCAGCTTCCTGGGCTCTTTGACCTTCCAGAAGAGAATGGCCACGGCAATGAGGGTGATGGCGCCGCCGAACCAGAAGGGCAGCGGACGATAGATCTCGTAGAGCTTCGCGCCGCCCAGGAAGGCCAGCACCCCGCCCAGTCCCCCCATCAGGTTGATCACGCCGTTGGCCTTGGAGCGGAGCGGGGAGGGGGTCAGGTCGGGCATCAGCGCGATGACCGGGGTGCGGAACACGGCCATGGCCAGCAGCATCACCCCCAGGGCCAGGGCTGTTCAGTTCTACACAACCCCGACGTAACTCAGGATGTTGTTCAGGTTCATACAATTGTTGAATAGCTCCAGACTGACATTTTC
>JACNHM010000267.1 GCA_014383605.1 Chloroflexota bacterium | reverse complement strand
TTTGTCAAGATTCAACAAGATTTAGGCAAGCCTAAGCCTCGTGTCGGGTACTGAAGGTCTCGCTCAGCATCCCGAACAGGAGAGATCCCCCCAGTCCCCAGACGAAGATGTCCACCGCCATGGCCCAGTAGAAGCCCCGTAGCTCCGTGGGTGGCACGACCATCCTGACTAGCACCCCCTTCAGTTCGCCCAGGGAAATCCCCGCGTTGATTCGACTCAGTGTCTCTTGCAGGAGCCAGAGGATGAGGGCCAGGCGCAGGGCCTCCAGTCCGAAGCGCGTCAGAAAGACTGGGGTGAAGCCCCAGCGGTCGGCGATGAATCCGCCCAGGGCTGGAGCGAAGACACCGGGCACAATCCAGGACGCCATCTGGAGGCTGTAGGCCATCCCGCGCTGGCCGGCCCGCGCCGATTCAGCGACCAGCGAAATCTCGGCCGGACTGGAAGCTAGAGTCATTCCTAGTAAGATGACCCCCGGCAGCAGCCATCGCCAGTCGCCAGTGATGGCCGCCAGCACGTAGAACACCATGACCAGCAGGCCCAGGAGGCTGCCCAGAGCGACGAGGGGCTTTCTCCCCAGGCGGTCGGAGACCCAGCCGCCTATGGGCTGGATCAGGGCAGTCGTTATCCCCCTCCGCCCGCCCAGGCTCTCCAGGAAGCCCAGCGTGCTCATCGGCGCGCCGAGGCTGAGGACGAAGGGTTGCCACACGGCCCGCGTCATGGTGGAGAACAGGCCCGTCAGGAAAGAGGTGATGGCAATAACCCGCAGGTTGTCGCTTGTTTTATCCTTTTCTATGCTCTCACCTCTCATCTTTCGGCAAGACGATAAATCTGCTCATATTTGGCTCCGCACTCCCGGTGCAGCCTGAGCCACCTGTCCCGCCGACGTTGGTTGCCCCAGTACGCCTCCTGCTCATCCAGCCAGGCCTCCACGCCGATGCGCCGCATCCGCCTCAGGTTCTCCAGCACGGGCAGGTGGGTACGCCAGATGGGGTCGTAGGCGAACTGGATGATGCGCGTGCAGGGGAAATCGTCGCATCCAGCGCAGCTCTCAAGCTCCCGCTCGGTGACGCAGCGATAGATGTCGCAGGCACGGCGATGAGGCCCTGCCGCACACTGGCCGCAGTCGCAGCCGTGGCAAACCCCGTCCACAACAAGGTCGCTGCAAACGCCGCAGTAGAGACCGCAGGGGGCGGCGAGGTTCTTTCGATCGTTTGGCATCTTGTGCTCCTTAATCGTTTGGGTGTGTTCAAAACGGGTTGTAGGGGCGAGGTTGTCTCGCCCATTGGGCAGGGAAACCCTGCCCCTGCTGACCAACATATAACACCGAATCTGGAGGATTGATCGAATCCAAGATGCTCTCGGTCACATTCGGTTAATCCTCTCAATTCGCTGTCATATCCCCAGCTCCTCGCTTCAGAAATCAGAACCGACGCGGGAGACCAACCGAAACCCAATGTTGGGGTACGAGAGGCCCGGGAAGTTCCTGCCGCGAAGTCCAGAGCGAGCGAGGTCTCGAATACCGCTCCACGACCCGCCACGCAGCACACGGTCTCCTGATTCTTTCATTGCTTCCTCGCTTGCTGTCCACTCCCAAACGTTCCCCGCCAGATCTATCAGACCAAAAGGCAGGCTAACTCCCAATGGGTACATCGCCACCGGCGACGTATTGCCAATGTTAGACTCGCGGGTATTAGCCCGGGCCAGGATGTCCGCCTCACGCCGCGTCGCTGGCCCTTGCGGAGGATCCCAGGGGTAACGGTCTTTGTCGGTCACGCCACCGGCTATCTGCTCCCACTCTTCTTCAGTAGGCAAGCGTACTTTGGTGGCACTGATTTCTAGCAAACTGGCTACCAGGATTCGGTCTTCGGCTGGCAAGTCGGAATCGCCAGTCCTGCTGCGATGCAGCATGTCCGTTAGCCAAGCGGCGTAAGCCATCGCCTCGTACCAGGAAACCCCCACTACCGGGTAGCCGCGCCGCTCCTTGCCGAAGCGGGGGTGCTGCCAGCATTCTGGCTCTGACACCGGCTCTTCTCCTCGCCGTTCGACATCGTGCTCTCCCACACGCCATTGCCAGGCCTTGCTCCCCTCGCCATTCCAGTAGGCGGGGTTCTCGTAGCCGCTGGCCAGGATGAAGCGCTCAAACTGGGTGTTGGTCACTGGGTACCTCATAACCATTAGATTGCTCCCATCTTCGGTGCAGCCGGGGCAATGGACCCAGGCATGCAGGTCGTCGGGCAGCCAGCCCAGTTCATCCAGGACTTCGCCAGCATCGGAACGTGTGCGCACTGGGATCCGGGGTGGGTCGTTTGGCCCCTTGGTCTCCGCGTCCAAATCCTGCATGGTCTCGCACAGCGCATCCAGCACCCAACGCCGGGTTCGGTTGGTCACGCTGCGCAGGCCGATGTCAGCCAGAGCGCGGCCGGCCAACACCACCTGCCGCCCGGCGTTCGCTGGATCAACCGACTCCATTTGCAGCAGGTCCTCGATACAGTCGCTGACGTCGTCACGGCGGGCTTCCACGATGCCCAACTGCCCGGCCGCCAGCAGGATCACCTCGTGCCAGCGGGGTTCCTCCCAGTGTTTTCTGAGCATGTCGCGCCGCTCCTCGGCCCGTTGGCGGGCCATCTGGCGGGCGGCCAGGTACTCCTCAAAGGTCAAGTGGAAGAAGCCGAATTGTCCCAGCCCCCGCTCGGCCAGCAGGCCGGCCTGGTAGCGGGCGTGGTGCAGGAAGCGGTCGGCAATCTCCTTAGCTTCGTCCTTGTACCCTTCGTAGGCCAAAATACCCAATAGCCGCTGGCGCCACTCCTGGAACGAGGCGGTGCCGCCGGGCTGTTCGTCATGCAGCCAGTAGGCCAGCGGGGCCATCAGGCGTATTACGGTCTCCTCACCCAGTTCGGCCAGCAGCTCGCTGGGCAGGCCGGTCTGGGCCTGCCGCCAGGACTCGATCAACGTCTGGGCGCAGATCTCGTAGAGCCGGATGCGCCGGTTGGGGAGCTTGCCCACGTTCTCGTGGATGAGGGCCAGGATGGTCAGCAGGAGAGGATTGGTGGCCAGGCGGCGCACGCTGGGCCACTCCAGCACGTGGGGAAGGAGTCCGTTCACTCGCTCCTCTGCCCGCCCTTCGGCCACCTTCAGGGGGAGGCTTTCGTCGTGCGCCTGCTCGTGGGCGGTGTACCAGCGTAGCAGGAACTCGCGCACCTCGTCGGGCGGGCGCAGGGGGCTGAGTTGTACGTGATGGAAGCCGCGCAGCGCCTCGTCCCAGTAGCCCTCGATGCGGCTGGTGACTACCAATCGATTGGGTCGGTCATCGGCGCACCAACGGTCGGCGAACTGCTGCACTTTTCGCACCACGTTGGAGCGCAACGGCTGGCCATGCACGGGGTCGTCCCCTATCTCATCCAGCCCGTCGAGTAGTACCATGCAGCCCCCATTTTCTAGGGCCAGGCGCAAGAAATCGCCCAGGCAAGGATGGCTGGCGTAGGCCTGGTCAATGACCTGCAGTAGAAAGTTGTCCAGCGACAGGGCGTGCGTCCAGCAATGAAGAACAGTGCAAGTATGAACATCGCTTAGGACTGGTCAGTCGGCTT
>JACNHM010000101.1 GCA_014383605.1 Chloroflexota bacterium | reverse complement strand
AGGGGCAGGCCACCGCTTACGTCTGCGTTGATTTCACCTGCCGGCGGCCGGTTACCGACCCGAAGGCGCTGCGAGAGCTTGTTTAGAGAAAGTGGGCAAGTGGGCAAGTGTCAGCGTGTATCTATATCATCAGAATAAGGAGGCAAAAGAATGGCTGTGTTTACCGTTGCCGAAGCGCTCAATATGGCGCTGGAGATCGAGAAGAATGGTGAGACGTTTTACAACGAGGTGGCCGCCAAGAGCGCCGACCCCGAGGTGAAGGCGATTTTCGAGGACTTGGCCGTCCAGGAACGAGGACACTACCAGGTGTTCCAGAAGATGCTGGGAGGACTGAGTCCGGCCCCAAAATTACCTGCCGCCGAGTACGACGAATATGAGGCTTATCTCCAGGTTGCCCTGGATAACGCACTGTTCGCCGGGCCGGACAAGGCATTGACGCTGGCCAGGCAAGCCGAGGACCGAGAGACTGCCCTGCGGGCAGCAATGGGCTTCGAGAAGGACACCCTGTTGTTCTTCTACGACGTGCGCGATATGGTGAGAGAAGCAGACCGAGAAACCATCTCTCGCATCATCCGCGAGGAAAAGGTGCACCTACGCCGCCTGGCAAGGATGCTGTAACGACAACGACGTCACTCACACCCACGTCAGTTACATCCTGCCCTCTCTGTGGACGCAGCGGGGGGTAATGGTAGGCGCGCCCACCTACGAAGGTTCGCTCTTCCCCCCGATGCCCCAGGTTAGGAGTGACTGACGCAGGGGAGCAGAGGAGTGGGGGAGACAAGGAGGTGACCGTCGGAGAGGCGTTGCTCGAGAGGCGATGGAAAGAGAAATGAACCGCTTTGCCGTATTGCAGCTTTCCGGGTGCGCCGGCTGCGAGGTGTCGCTCCTCAACGCCGAAGAGTGGATAGACCGGTATACCCTGGTCTACATGCCGCTGGTCATCTCGGCCTACGACGTGCCGGAGGTGGACGTGCTGCTGGTGAGCGGCGGCGTGCGCACCGACGAAGACCTCTACAATCTGCGCCGGGCCATCCGGCGCGCGCGGCAGGTGGTGGCCGTCGGCACCTGCGCCATCTCCGGCGGCGTGGCCAATCTGGGCGACCGCGACGAGGTACGCGAACTCTTTCTTGCCCAGGCGGAGCGACGTCACCTACCACATTTGCTGCCCAAGGTCCGGCCCGTGGATGGTGTGGTGACCGTTGACCGCTACCTGCCTGGCTGCCCGCCGACGCCGGAGCTCTTCATGGCCGTGCTCTTCGATCTCCCCGACTTCAAAGCCAGCAGGATCGTCTGTCACGAGTGTGGCCGCAAGAAGCTCAGGGATATGCGCCCCACCCATCTGATCGGCTTCCAGCGAGGGGAGGTCCTGCCTGACATCTGCCTCATCAACCAGGGCTACCTCTGCGTCGGCTCCTCGACCCGCGGCGGCTGCCGGGCGCCCTGCCCTCGCGCTGGGCATCCCTGCGTGGGCTGCCGGGGGCCGTCGGATACGTTCATTGATAAGTTGTCAAGCGAGTGGTTCGTTAGCATCCAGCGCGTCTTCGCGGCCATGACCGCCGTCCCTCCTGAGGAGATCAAGGCCGCGCTGCGCTCCCCCCAAATGGCGCTCTTCCTGTTCCAGTTTTCCGACTATGCTAGCACGGGACGACTGCCCAGGCCGAAAGAGAAGGTGTTGTGAGATGCCGACCCTGACGTTCCCACTCAGCCGCATCGAAGGGCACGCCCAGGTGGTCATCGAAGTGCAGGGTGGAGAGGTGATTTCTGCCCACTTCGAGGCTATGGAGTTTCGCGGCTTCGAGTACTTCGTGCAGGGCGCGCCGGCAGAGCAGATGTCTGTGATCGCGCCCCGCATCTGCGGCGTCTGCTCCACGGCGCACCACGTGGCGGCCGTCAAGGCCCTGGAGGATGCCTACGGCGTCACTCCGCCCCCGCTGGCGCTCAAGATCCGCGAACTGCTGTTGCTCGGTCAGATCATTCAGAATCAGGCCACGTCGCTGTTCATCTTTACCATGCCGGACCGCCTCGACGTGGCCAGCATCTTCCAACTCGCCGAGGAGCCGGGCTCAGGGCAGATCAATGCCGAAATCGCTATGCGGGCGCTGCAGGTGCGCAAAGCGGGCACCGATCTGATCACCACGGCAGGCGGGCAGTTCATCCACCCTGTCAAAGCCGTCGTCGGCGGGGTGACGAGCGGCATCGGGTCAGAGCAAGCCGCTGCCATGCGCGCTGAGCTGAACGAAGCGCTGCCCATCGCCTGCGAGCTATTCGACTGCTACTGGGAGATGTCGCTGGCGATGGGGGAGCGCATCGGCACCTGGGGCGACGACGCGCCGGCCTGCTACATCGCCGCCATCGCCGACTGCCGTCCCAATTACTATGGCGACATCATTCGCGTGATGTGTCCCGACGGCGTCGTACGCGACAGCTTCCCCGCCCGCGACTTCCGCGCCCACCTCACCCATCAAGAGACCGACTACAGTTATGCCGGGCAGACCAGCTATGGGGGGGAGGTGATGCGGGCCAACAGCCTGGCGCGCATCAATATGGCGCGCTGTATGGGTACCCCGCGCGCCGACGAGTATCTGACGCGTTTCCACGAGGCATTCGGGCAGCCGGCCCACGCCATCATGCTCTTCGACCTGGCGCGGGGCATTGAATTGGTCTACGCGCTGGAACGGGCGATGGAGATCCTGGCCGAACCGCTCGACCACGAAGAAACCGACGTCCCCTACACTCCGCGCGATGGGGAGGGGTATGGCCTGGTCGAAGCGCCACGCGGCCCCCTGATCCACCACTACTGCATCAAGAATGGCCTGATCGCCCAGGCAAAGTTCATCATCCCCACAGTGCACAACGCGCTGGCTATCGAACGGGCGTTGCGCGTCGCGGCCGAGCGCTACGTCACCGCCGAGCAGGTGGACATGGAGCTGGAGCGCGCCGTGGGACGGGTCGTGCGTGCCTTTGATCCGTGTATCGCCTGCGCGACGCATTGAAGTTGTGCTGTGGCGGCCGACCGCGTGAGCTCTCGAAAGAGGCGCGTTGGAGGAACCCAAGATGTCACTGGAGATGTTGAAATCGCTTGTGACCACCCTGATCCTGGCGCTGGCCGTAGTGCAAGCGTTAGGCATGGCGCAGGTGCGCGGCTATGTGCGTCTATTGCCCTTTGAAAAGAAACGATTGCGGCAGTTGCATCGCTGGGGCGGCATTGCCGTGCTGGTTTTGATCCTGGCTGTTGCTGTGATCTGTGTGTTCGGCGAGGGGTATGTGTGTTATTCGCCTCGCGTGAAGGCGCACGTGGTGATGGGCGCTCTGGCGATTCTGGTCTTGCTTCTGAAAGTGGCGATTACCCACCGATTCCGCCGCTATCTGCGTTACAATACGGCTCTAGGAGCAACCGCGGGCTTGTTGATCCTGGGCACTTTCATCACCAGCGCGCTGTGGTACTTTGCCCAGTTCGCTTGATTGAGCACTCTCGAATTGAAAATTGGAGGAGGAATAGAATTGAGTAAGCGTATACTAGTCACATTCATAATCGTGTCCCTGGCAGTGCTGTTGGCATCGCTATTTGCCGCCTGTGGTGGCCCAGCTC
>JACNHM010000102.1 GCA_014383605.1 Chloroflexota bacterium | reverse complement strand
CTGATGCGCAGATGACAGGAGTGCAACTGGGGATGAAGAAGGAGGAAAGACTATGAAACCACGAGCGATGCTGGTTCCTTTTGGCTATCCCGATTACCCTCCGGAACTGCTGCAGCGCTTCCTGGAGCGGTCCAAAGAGGCCCTGCTGGCCAGCGGAGTGGATCTGCTCTCCGCCCCCCTGGTCACCGTTGAGGAAGAGGTGGCCCCCGCCCGGCGCGCCCTGCGGGAGGCCGAATACGACCTCCTGGTCGTCCTGCTCCTCTCCTGGGTGGAAGCGCCCCTGCTGGTGGCCACGCTGGAGGATCGCCTGACCACCTGCCCCATCCTGTTGTGGAGCCACACGACCTTCGAGGAAGGCGGCGAGCGGCTCACCCTGGGGCCGCTGCCGGCTGCCGGCGTGGTGCGGGAGACCCTGGAGGAAATGGGCGCGCACTTCAGGTTCATCTACGGTCAGCCGGACGAGCCGGACGTGCTGAAGCAGGCCCGGCCGTACATGTGGGCCGCGCACGCCCGGCGGGCGCTGCGCGGGGCCAAGATCGGCCTCTTCGGCTACGTTTCCATGGGCATGTACACCGGCACCTTCGACCACACCAAACTGCGACGGCAGATCGGCCCCGAGATCGTCCAACTGGATCAGTACACCATCGTCAAGGCCGACGAGGAGATCGCCGACGAGGAGGTGCAGGCCCTGGTGGAGAGGTACCGGGGCCAGTGGCGGCTGGCCGCCGGCGTCAGCGAGGAGGCCGTGGCCGCCGGACTGCGGCAGTACGCGGCCATCCGCCAGTTGAGCGGAGAGCATGGCTTCGCCGCCCTGACGGTCAAGTGCCAGTACGAGCTTTCCCGCCTCTTCGGCCTGGCCCCCTGCCTGGCCCTTTCCGTGCTGGGCGATGAGTTGCCTGTTTCCTGTGAGGGCGACGTGCCCCTCATCGTCAGCCAGCTCATGCTGCACTATCTGACGGGCGGCGGCGTGACCTCCTACGGCGACATCCACGACGTCTACCCAGGCGACGAAACCCTCTTCGGCGCCTGCGGGTTCGCCCCCCTGTCCTGCGCCGCCGGGCCGCCGCAGGTCGGCAAACACACCGCCCTCTACGAGGGTCTGCTCAACACGTCGCCCTACAAAGAGGGCGCGGTCACGCTGGCGCGCCTGGCCAACGACGGCGCTGGCTACCGCATGCACATTGCCACCGGCCAGGCCAAAGCACCGCCGCCCTTCCGCGAGGTGGGCTGCCCGCCCTACCCCTTCGTCCGGGTGGCGCTGGACAGCGACGTGGATCATTTCATGCAGCACCTGATGAGCCAGCACTACGGGATCGTCTACGGCAACGTGCGGGAGGAGTTGCTGGAACTGTGCAGCATGCTGGCCATCCGCCCCGTGCTGGCGGAGCCGGGGACGTGACCTACCTGCTGGGCATTGATGCCGGCACCACGGCCCTGAAGGCTGTGCTCTTCGACCGGGAAGGCCGCGCCCTGGGCCGCGTCAGCCAGGAGGTTCAGCTTCTCACGCCGGCGCCCGACCGGGTGGAGGTGGCGCCGCAGCGCACCTGGCAGGCCTGCTGCCAGTGCACGCGGCGCTTGCTGCAGGAAACGGGCATCCCGCCGCGGGAGATCGCCGCCCTGGCCGTTTCCAGCCAGGGGGAGACCCTCGTCGTCGTGGACGAGGCGGGGCAGCCGCTGCGCCCGGCCATCGTCTGGCTGGACAACCGTTCCCAGGCCGAGGCCGCGGCGATCGCGGCCCGCTTTGGCGTCGAGGACACCTTCCAGGTGACGGGCCAGCCGGAGATCGTGCCCACCTGGCCGGCCACCAAGATCCTCTGGCTGCGTCGCCACGAGCCGCAGGTATTCGCCAGGGCCCACAAGTTCCTGCTGCTGGAGGACTACCTGCTGTTCCGCTTCACCGGTCGTTACGTCGCCGACCCCTGCCTGCTCTCCTCCAGCCTGCTCTTCGACATCCGCCGCCAGACGTGGTGGCCGGAGATGCTGGACTTCGTGGGGATCACCCCTGACCGGCTGCCGGCGGTGCAGGGATCGGGTCAGGTGGTGGGGGAGCTGACGGCGGCCGCGGCGCAGGAAACGGGGCTGTGGCCGGGCACGGTGGCGGCCACCGGCGGCCTGGATCAGGCGCTGGCCGCGCTGGGCGCTGGCAACACCCGTCCCGGCACGATCACCGAGAATACCGGCGGCGCGCTGGCCGTCGTCGCCACGCTGGACGAGCCGCTCTTCGACCCCCAACGCCGCATCCCCTGCCACGTCCACGCCCTGCCCGATACCTACTACTTGCTGCCCTGGTGCCAGACGGCGGGCCTGGCCCTGCGCTGGTTTCGGGACGTCTTCGGCGCCGAGGAGCGGGAGGCGGCGCAACGCAGCGGCGCCGATGCCTACGATCTGCTGACGGCGGCGGCGGCGCAGGTGGCCCCTGGTTCTGAAGGGCTGGTGGCCCTGCCGCATCTGGCCGGGGCGGCCTGCCCGGAGTTCAACCCCGCGGCGCGGGGCGTTTTCTTCGGGGTGGGACTGCACCACAGCAAACCGCACTTCGTGCGCGCCCTGTTGGAGGCCGTGGCCTACATGCTGCGGCGCAACGTGGAGATCCTGGAGGAGTTGGGCGTGGCCGTGCGGGAGGTGCAGGCCCTGGGCGGCGGCGCCCGCAGCGGGCTGTGGAACCAGATCAAGGCCGACGTGCTGGGCCGGCCGGTGACCACGCTGGCCACGGAGGAGGCGGCCTGTTGGGGCGCGGCCATCCTGGCCGGGACGGCCGCGGGGTTCTACCCTTCGGCGGCGGAGGCGGCCGGCAGCCTGGCGGCGGTGCGGGATCGCTGGCAGCCCAACCCGGCGCACAAGCCCGTCTACGACCACGGCTACCGGACCTACGTCCGGCTGTATGAACGCCTGGCGGAACTCTGGTGAATGGGTAGATTGGGAAACTGGTAAATTGGTAGATTGGGACGGCAAGGCCCAATTCACCAATCTACCAGTGTACCAGTCTACCTCCGCCGGCTACAGCAGGCCATACCTCTCCGCCGCCTGGGCCGGCGTGGCCCGGCCCTTGACCACCTCTTTCAGCCCCCGCAGGAACTGCGCCGGATCTGGCGCCTGGAGCACGTTGCGGCCGAAGACCACGCCCCGTGCGCCAGCGCTCACCGCCTTGTGTGCCAATTCCAACGCATCCACCTCCCGCGGCAGCTTCTCCGCCCCCAGCGCGCACACCGGAATGGGCACTCCCGCCGTGACCTCGGCGAAGCGTTCACCGGTGTAGAAGGTCTTGATGGCCGCGGCGCCCAGCTCGCAGGCGATGCGGCAGGCCGTCACGATATAGTCGTGGAAGGCGTCGGGCCTGTCCCGCAGCCCGGCGGGGGGAAACACCTCGCCGATGAGGGGAATGCCCAGCTCGTTGCTCTCCTCGGCCAGTGAAGCGAACAGGGCCACGTTGCGGGCATCTTGTGCCTCGCTGCCCGTCTGCAAGACCAGGCTGGCCAGCACGACCTCGGCCCCGGCGGCGACGGCCGCGCGCACGGACAGCGCTTTGACGATGTGCGCCTCCCGGTACCCCCACGGCTCGCAGTGGATGGTGTTCCAGTTGAGGCGGGCGATGAC
>JACNHM010000257.1:7584-18673 GCA_014383605.1 Chloroflexota bacterium | reverse complement strand
GTAGTCGCATCATGCTTCCCTTCATTGTGGTCTATGGTAGATTGGTAGATTGGTAGATTGGTATATTGGTAGATTGGTAGATTGGTATATTGGTGCCTTGGTACATTGGTGGACCAATTTACCAATTTACCAGTTTACCAATTTACCAATTTACCAGTTTACCAGTTTACCAATCTACCAATCTACCAACCTACCAACCTACCCACTCTGGTCATTCGTATTGGATCGCTTCGACGATGCGCAGACGAACGGCCCGGCGCGCCGGCCAGATGGCGGCGAACTGGGAGACGACCAGGGCGATGAGCAGGCTGACGAGGATGCCTTGCACGGGCAACACGTAGGTCACCTGGTAGCCCCGCAGCTCGGCCGCGCCCATCAGGAACACGCGAGCCATGAACAGTCCAAAGATCAAGCCAAAGACACCACCGATCACCCCGATCATGGCCGCCTCGGCCAGGATCATCTTGCTCACCTGCCACCGCGTCATCCCCAGGCCGCGCAGGGCGCCGATCTCCCGCGTGCGCTCGGACACGTTCATCGTCAGCGTGTTGACCACGCCGAAGGCGGCCACGACGATGGCGATGAGGGCCAGGGCATCGAACAGGCTGAACACCCGCGCGCTGGACTGCAGCACGCGCGTCTTGAGCGCCTCGTTGGAATCCACGCTGAGGTGGCGGCGCTGGCCGTACAGGCTGACAATGCGGTTCTGCACATCTTCCATAGCGAAGCCTGGCTGGAGCTTGAGCAGGAACATGGTGGCGTCGTTCAGGCCGAAGTAGCGACGCAGGTCCTTCCAACTGCCTTGCACGACCAGGCCGCCGTTGTAGAAATCCACGACCACGGCGGCGATGGCGAAATCCTGCACACCGCGCCTGGTTTCCAGGCGGATGGTGTCGCCTGGCGTCAGCCCGTACTTCTCCGACAGCACGCTGGAGACGAACACCGTGTCGCCTGCGCCCAACTGTTCCAGCAACTGTTCGGCGCCGGCCTGGTTGTCGGAAAAGACGAACGTGGTCACCTTCTGGTACGATGCCGGGTCAATGGCCATGAAGGCGACGCCCTCGTCGCCGCCGTCGCTGTGCAGCAGGTTCACCTGGAGGTGGCGCACCGGCGCGGCGGCAGCGATTCCTTCCACAGTTTCCAAGCGCTGTCCCAGGTCGGCGCGCATGGGCAGCGAAGAGTGCACGTACAGGTCGCCGCCCACGAAGGCGCCGATCCAATTGCGGATGTCGTGCTCGAAGGCGCTGGTCAGGCCGCGGACGCCGAGGATCATGGCCACGCCGACCATCAGCGCGGCCGCCGTCAGCGTGGTGCGCGATTTGGAGCGTTGGATGTTGCTGCTTCCCAGGCGGCCCTCGTTGCCGTAGATGCGCCGCACCAAGGGGCGAGCCGCACGCTCCCAGACCCCGACGGTGAGCGGGATCAGCAGCGTGGCGCCGACGAAGAGCGTGAATACGGCGATCACGCCCAACTGATAGCGCATTTCGGGTGACAAGGGGATCTGAAAGATCACCAGGTACGAAATGGTCATGAGCGCCAGCCCCCAGGGCCAGCCACGGCGGACGAACCATCCTTCCTGGGCCTTGCCGCGGACGCGCAGGGCTTCGAGGGGTGAAATGCGGCCGGCCTGCCAGGCGGGGATGGTTGCGGCGACCAGGGTCACGCAGACCCCAACCAGCATGCTGATGGCGAGACCGTCGAGGGGCACGCGCACCAGGGTCACGTCCTGCGCCCGCAGGAACTTGAGCACGCGGATCAGCCCTTGCGACAGCAGGATACCGAAGGCGAACCCCAGCACAGAGCCCAGCACCCCCAAGATGCCTGCCTCGATCAGGATCTGGCGCATGACCTGGCGACGGGTCATGCCCACGGCGCGCAACAGTCCCGTTTCGCGCGTTCGCTCGACCACGGTCATGGAAAAGGCATTATAAATCAGAAACGCTCCGACGAAAAGGGCCACGGCGCTGAAGAAGCGCAAGCCCAGTTGGTAGGTGTCCAGCATCTGGGTCACGCGCTGGCCGCGGGTGGCCGGATAGATCACGGAGTACCCGTCTCCCAATTGCGTTTGCAGCGCGGCCTTGAGTGCATCCAGCTCGGGGCCAGTGCTGGCCTGCGGTGTGGCCACGATGTCAATCTGATCCAGGTCGCCGACACGACCGAAGATGCGTTGGGCGGTGCGCAAGGGGACGACGCCGAAGCTGCCGTTGTTCAGCCGGCCCGGCCCCTCTTTGGACATCAGGCCCACCACCCGTAGCTGTTCGATCCCTTCCGGGACGACGATCTCCAGGTCGCTGCCGACACGGAGGCCCTGCTCGTCGGCGTAATCCTTGACCAAGACAACGTCGTAAGCCTCGTTGTCGGAGGAGAGGAATTGGCCGGCAACGATCTGGTAATCGCGAGCCTGGACATCGAGCAGAGGATCAATGCCGTACAGGCTCAACCCGCTGGCGCTGAGCCCGCCGAGGGCGAGCGACGTGCGGGCGGCGAAGGCGTCCTCGGCCAGCATCGTCTGCACCTGAAGGGACGGCGCGGCGACGGCCACGCCGGGCGCGTCGCTCACCTGGCGCAGCGTGCGTTCGGGGAAGCCCTGGCTGTTGGTGCTGGCGCTGATGACGACCAGGTGGGCTTTGCCGGAGGCTTCGCTGAACAGCACGGTGATGGAATCCATGGCCGTCAGGTTGGTGATGCTGTTGGCCAGGATGACCCCCACGCCCAGGACGATGGCGAAGGTGGTCAGCAGCGTGCGCAGTGGTCGCTCACGCAGGGAGCGAGCGGCCAGCCGGAATGTGTACAACATGTTTACCTGTTTTGCACCATAAATCGCTCTAACTCTGGAGCCGCTCCATGGCCTCGATGACGAGGCGGATGCGCTGGCTCATGTCCTCTGTGCCGGCGCAGAACACCTCGCCGACGACCAGACCGTCGCCCAGGAACACGACGCGGTCGGCGTAGGCCGATGCTCGCGGGTCGTGGCTGACCACGACAATGGTCTGGCCCAGTTCATCGCAGGAGCGGCGCAGCAGTTCCATGATGGCCGTGCCCGTTTTCGAGTCCAGGTTGCCTGTCGGCTCGTCGGCCAGGACGATGGCGGGCCTGGTGACGAGGGCGCGGGCAAGGGCCACACGCTGCTGCTCGCCGCCGGAAAGCTGATCGGGTTTGTGGCGGCGACGGTCTGTCAGCCCCACCATCTCCAGCAAGGCGTCAATGTGCTCCTGATGTTTGCGCAGGTCTTGCCCGTCAATGATGAGGGGCAGGGCGACGTTTTCTTCGGCGGTCAGGGTGGGGAGCAGGTTGAAGAACTGGAAGACGAAGCCCACGTTGTGCCGCCGCACCAGGGTGGCCTGATTATCATTCAGCACGGAGAGGCGTTGGCCGGCCAGGGTGACCTCGCCATGGGATGGTTTGTCCAGGCCGCCGAGGAGATGCAGCAGCGTGGATTTTCCGCTGCCGGAAGGCCCCATGATGGCCACGAACTCGCCTTTCTGCACCACGAAGTCCACGCCAGCCAGGGCGTTCACGCTGTGTTCGCCCAGCTGGTATTGTTTGCTCAGCGCTTTAGCTTCCAGGATGGACATCCCTGTCTCCATCAATGTGCTCAGTTTCAGTAGATGCAAGGTTGCTCCTGCCGGACTACCAAGTGCGGCAGAAAGGCGGTGGACTTGGCAGTCCACCGCGAGCTTTTTGGATCTACTCAGTCTATTCTCAAAGCGGTAGCGGTGCAGCTTGTGCGCGTCCCGGCGACGTCATAGGTGATGGTGCAGAACACTGCACCGAAGGGGTTCAGGACGTCAAGCTTCCCTGTGCCAGCGAAGGTCATGGGGTTCTGGCCCAAATGGAACGTGCCCGTCGTCGTGCTCACACACCCAAAGGTACAGGGCGATACCGTTATGGTTGCACCCACCTGGAAATCGCCCGTTTGGCGATCCATCACGCCGGTGAAGTCGCCCGCGGTCGTGCGGAAGGTCAAAGCCGTTCCGTTCTGAACCACTTCAATGTTTTCAGGCGGCGGATCGGGAACGGTGAACGGGCAATTGTGTTGAAGATTGGAATACCGAACGTCGTAGAATCCTGAAACGTTGTCCACCGGGCACGCCGCTGTCGTTGGCGTAGGTGTCCGTGTGGGTGTCGGTGTGGGAGTTGGCGTCGGTGTCCGCGTGGGTGTCGGTGTGGGAGTCGGCGTCGGTGTCCGCGTGGGTGTCCACATCGCTGTGGGGGTGGGTGTCGGCGTCGGTGTCGGAGTAGGGGGCCACGTCGCTGTGGGGGTGGGTGTCCACGTCGGTGTTCTGATGGGAAAGGATCTGAATATCAAGGGAAGGAACGTCCGGCTCCCTGTCTGGGTGGGAGTAGAGGTCGGCGTTGGCTCCAGAGCAGCCCGTTCCATGAGCGTGCTGGCGGGAGAGGATGCGAGACCCGGGGCGCGAGAAGTCCGCCCCGACGCGGCCTCTGGCATCTGAGCCAGCGTGCTCGCCCGCCAAAGGCTGATGGTCAAAGCAATCCCCGCCAAGAGAATGGCGAAGAAACGGAGAGCCTGTTTGGAACATCGATTCATGTCAGCAAATCGGCACATCGGCAAATCGGCAAATCGGCAAATCAGCAAATCGGCAAATCGCTGACTCACTGGCTGATTGATGCCAGGAGATAGCAACCACGGTCTGGTGCAATGCTACCATCCGTAGCTGTTAGCGCCCCCAACTCACGACCCGCTCGGCGGCGAAGTCGTAGCGGAACGTCAGATCGCCCAGCGTGTCCGGCAGGAAGGGCACCTGGTTCGAGCCGTCGGCGTTCATGCGGTACAGTCGCCAGCTTCCATCGCGGTCACTCAGGAACAGGATGAAGCGACCGTCTGGCGACCAGGCGGGCGCCACGTTGTTGGGTGTGCGGTCAAAGGAAAACGTGGGTGCTGTCAGGCGCTGCTGCACGTTGCCGGCAGCGTCCAACAGGAAAATGTCGGCGTGATCGTGCAGTTGGATCTGGACAGCGATGCGCTGGCCATCCGGTGACCAGGCCGGGCTGCCCAGGTCCTGGTTGGCCACCAATTCGCGGCTTTCGCCCTCCGGGGCCGTGATCTGCAAGCCCTGGCTGCCGCGGTAGAGGATCTCGTCCCAGCTGGGGTGGAATTGGGGCGACTGGGCCAGCGGTTCGGAAGAGATATCCAACCAGGACCCGCCGGTCAAGGTGATCTGGGCCAGTGCGGACTCGTCTATCTGGCGCAGGGGGAAGTCGCTGATGCAATAGCGACCTTGCGGTGTGTCAATACATTCTTCGCCGCCCAGCATCTGGCGGACGGTGTCCTCATCAAAGCAGCCAAAGGGTGTATCTATGCAGGTGGTCGTGCGAGTATAGCGGCTGAACACCAGCCGGGTGCCATCGGAGCTCCAGGCGGGGCTGCGCGGGCGGTTGGCGGTGGCCACCCGCTGCTCCTCCCCCGTGCGGAGGTCCAGCACGAAAACGGTGTGCGGCGCATCCCAGCGGGCGTAGGCCAGACGGGTGCCGTCGGGCGAGAAGGCCGGATCCAGCCCCGTGGTCAGCCGGCGCAGGCCGCTGCCGTCGGCATTGACCAGGTATATGTCGCCGCCGATGTTGGTCTGGAAGGCCACCTTGCCCGGCAGGGCTGGAGCAGGCGGGCGGACTGCTGTGGTGGCCGTCGCCAGGGCCGGCAAGGCAGCCGGGTCGCCGCTCAGCTCCACGTAGCGGGCGGCCACCCAGGCGGTGCTGTCCGACCAGGTGATGGCCAGCCAAGCGCTTCCCTCGCTGCGCCCGACCACGGTGACGGGGTCGTCGGCGGCCAGTTGGCCCAGCACCTCCTGATCCGACCCGGGGCCACCGCGCACGTTCAGCGGGCCGGTCACGATGCGGCCTTGCAGAGAGTCGCCTGCGGCCGGAGTCGGCTGCGTCGAGGCCACGATGGCATCGGAAGCCCCGACGGGCAGGATGTCCGCTTCTCCCAGCAGGATCAGATCGGCGTTGGCGGCCCAGGCCTGCGCGCCGAGTTCGCCATAGGTCACGCGCAGCCAGCGGCCGTCGGCGCTGCGTGCCAGTGCCCATAACACCTCGGAGCCGGGGAGTTCGGCGACCGCCGGCGCGGCGACGTCCGGCCGCGAGCGCAGCGTCAGGGACAGGCGGTTGCCGAGAGCCATGATGCGCACGGCGTCCGTTGGTGTGGCGGTCGGCGCCACGGGTGTGGACGCGGATGGCACTGCCGTCGCTGTGGTCTCCGCCTGTGCTCCTGCAGCCGCTTCAGGGAGTGGCGTCGCGGTCACCGGAACGGGCGTAGGAGTAGATATGGGCTCTGGCTGCGGCCGTTCTGTCGGAGAATGGGTTGGCTGGTCTTGCGGTGTCAGCAGGATCGCTGTCGGCGTGGGGGGCGGAGTGGCACCCTCCAGACCCCGGCAGCCGACCATCGCCAGCGTCAGTATCATCAAGGCTGTCAGCGCCTTGATTTTCTTGGACATGTGAATTACAGATCCCCCTTTGGCTTACCGTGCTGTCTGGACACTCTAAACCTCAATTCTATAACATCGGTGGGCTTTTGTCAAAACAGGTGATTCCGGAAAGAGCACTGGTTGTCCGGATACGGTTCCCGCGCTACCCACCCACGACGGGGATGAAGACGTACAGTTTGTCCCCGTCGTGCATTGGCGTCGTGTCTGCCTGTTGCAGCCGCACCAGGCGAGCGTTGACGAAGAGGCTGTACGGATAGGCGGTTTTGAACTTCTGGCCGCGGAAGGCCGGCCCGAAACCGGGATGCTCCCTTTCCAGATGACGCAGCACTTCGGCCACGGTGACGGGGGGCTGTGCCCACTCCAGTTGCAGTGTGCGCTTGCCCACCTGCCGCCACAGCGGCTCCCCCAATTTCACGCTGATCTTCATAACGTCCTCGATACGCTCTGACGTGCTGACACAACAGGCACGTGGCATTGTTTCTGCTGATCTGCGCCGCCGTTCGCCATTCTAGCACAAAGGCGTGCAACAGGCAATTGCCAGGGATGGTATTGGAGAGTGCCCGTGTCTTTTATGAAAGAATCGTCATCGGCGGCGCGCCCATTTGTCATGTTTTCTTCATCCTGGCACACGATAATCAGACAGAGGACGGGGAGCGCGCAGGGTGGGTCGGCACTCTGTGTACTCCCGGCCAACTTGTTCAGGAGTAAGCTGTGATGTGTGGTTCTGCGCTGTCTGATGCACAGCATTCGTCGTCAGGGGTTTCCCCGGTTGCGATGTCCCCATCTGCTGACCGTTTTGCGCCCGCCGTGGGGCGGTGGTATAATAGCGCCACTCATCCCCACTCCTCGCAGTCCGAGGAGATTTCGGAGTGGCCTATGCGCATTTTAGTCGTTGACGATGATTTCCCGAGCGTGAAGATGATTGCCTTCCTTCTGCGGGAAGAAGGCTATACCGTGCTGGCGGCCAACGACGGGCCAGAGGCCCTGCGCATCGTGGACGAGGAAATGCCCGACCTGGTGATTCTGGACGTCATGATGCCGGGCATGGATGGGCTGGAGGTTTGCCGGCGCATCAGGCGTATCACAGACCTGCCCATCATTTTCCTTTCGGCCAGAGGGGAGACCACAGACCGCGTGGCGGGATTGGACGTGGGGGGAGACGATTATCTGCCCAAGCCCTTCGAGCCGGCGGAGCTTCTGGCCCGCGTGCGGGCGGTCATGCGTCGTACCGAGGCTTTTGCTTTCGGAGAACGGCCACCCAAGCTCACGGTGGCGGGGATCCACCTCGATCCGATGAAAAACGAGGCCGTTCTGCCGGATGGCCGCCAGGTCTATCTCACGCCGATCGAGTTCCGCCTGTTACACTATCTGATGAGCAATGCCGGGCGTACTCTGACCTACGACCAGCTATTGGCGACGGTCTGGGGCTATGATTACGAGGGCTATGCCAATCTGGTGGCCGTCCATGTGCGGCGATTGCGCCACAAGATTGAGGAGGACCCCAGCAATCCTCAGCGCTTGATCACTGTGCGGGGCACAGGTTACCGTTTCGAAGCGGATTAGTTCTTGGTCAGCGGAAGAGCGGAAAAACGGAACTTTCTGTACAGGAGAGGTGATCTATGAACGCCCAGACAAGGAGTAAAGAACATGGGAATCCAGCAAAGGCAAATTGAAAGGGCTATAGCTTTGGCGAAGGCGTATGGTGCTACACGCCTCATCCTCTTTGGCCGCGCTTTGGAAGCACCAGCGCAGGCGAAGGATCTGGACCTGGCTTGCGATGGCGTTCGCGGATGGAAACTGTATGAACTGGGAGCGCGGCTTGAAGAGGAATTACAGATCCCCTTGGATATTATTCCCTTGAGTCCCCCAACCCGCTTTACCCGGCTCATTGAAACCAGGGGTAAGGTGCTGCTATGAAGCCAGAAGAGCTCCGTGAGGAAATCGCCATTGAACTGGAGTTGATGGAAGCCACGGTGCAGGAACTGTTGGCCTTGCAGCATGATCTAGTCGGGAGGGAGCCGACTGTTCGTGAGAAGACTGCCGCTGCTGCCTTTTTGGCGCAGTTTTATAACGGTGTAGAAAACATCCTCAAACGCATCAGCCGCTTTCATGCGATTCCGCTGCCCACCGGCGGTACCTGGCATGTGGACTTATTCAAGCGGTTCTGTATGCCACCTTATGAGCCTTTGCCCGCCTTGTTTAATGAGTCTTTGGCGTCTGCTCTGGCACCGTTTCGCAGGTTTAGACATGTTGTTTATCACGGCTATGGTTTTGAATTGGATTGGAGCCGTATGCATGAAGGCGTGGAAAGTGTGGAATCGGTCTTCGTGCAATTCAAGTCAACGCTTTCTGACTATTTGCAGACACTGACAGGAAAATAGCGAAAGTCCAAAATCGGCAGAGGGGGTGCACGGATGAGACGCCTGAGGTGTTGTCTTCTGAGTTGGCTCGTCCTCCTAGCCCTGTGTGCGGCGACCCTGCTCGCTACCGGCATGGCGCCAACGGCGGCACAGGGGCCCCTTCCCGACAAGTTCCTCTTCGCCATCGGCGCCCAAGCCCCGGTGGGGCAGTTGAACCGCCCGCAGGGTGCTGCGGTGGCTCCGGACGGCACGGTGTACGTGGTGGAGTGGTGGAACCCCCGCATCCAGCACTTTTCAGCCACGGGCCAGTTTTCAGGTATGTGGGGCTCCCTTGGCAGTGGTGACGGGCAGTTCGACTGGCCTCATGGCGTGGCCCCCCAACCGTAGCCAGGGAGGCCGAAGCCTTGCCATCGAGTGAATAACCAGGGGGGCTCGTGGAGTCCCCCTGTGTGCTGTTGGCGGTTGCTTTGTCGGGGGCCGGGCCGGCGTAACTTTGAGGAGGCCGCTGCCGTCTGCCTAAGTATGGGACGGCTCTGCTGTGGACGGGATGCTCGCAGGAGGTCGATGGATAGATGATTCGTGAGATCGCATACCGTACTACATCACATCTGGCGCACCGTCGGGCGCGTCGCCCGATGATAGCTCGGAGCCTGGTTGGTGCGCTGGTGTTGGTCGTGCTTGTGGGAGGAGCGATGCTGCCCACGGCAACGGCCCGGCCGGCCGCCGCGCCTGCCGCTCCTCTCCTGAACCCGGCGGACTGGACCGACTTCCAGCCGCAAGGCTGGATCACCAGCGTGCCCTTCACGGCCTCGGTCACGGCCAGCGACCCGGCGGGGCTGGATGCGGCCACTGCCGAATATCAAACCTCCACCGACGGCGGGGCAAGCTGGAACGGCTGGGGCACGGTGGGCCTCAGCGCCGGCGGCGCGGTGAGCACGACCCAGGCCATCACCGTGACCGATCTGACCTTACCTGACGCGGCCGATCACCAGATCCAATTTCGCATTCAGGTCACGGGCGGGGTCACGGAGACCAGCCCGGCCTACGTGTTGGCCGTGGATACCACAGCGCCCGACAACCCGACCACCTTGGCCAGCTCCAGCCACGTCGTCGGTGTCTGGGCCAACGATCCCACGGTGGACGTGAATTGGAACGCTGGGAACGACGCCACCAGCGGCGTGGAGGGCTACGCGCTGCTCTGGGATCAGGCGCCGCTGACGGTGCCCGCACCGCCTACGACCACAGCGGCGCTCAACGCCACCAGCCCGCCGCTGCCGGACGGCGACGATCACTACGTGCACCTGCGCACGGCCGACCGCGCCGGGCTATGGGCGGCGGACGCGCTGCACCTGGGCCCTTTCCGCATTGACACCCAGCCGCCGAACTCGGACATCACTTTCCCGGTGGAGGGCCTGATCTACGCTGCCGTGGAGCGCATCACGGGCACGGCGGCTGACCCGGCCAGCGCGGGGGTCGCCCTGGTCGAGGTGAGTGTGCAGGATGACGCCACGGGCAACACCTGGGACGGCACGGCCTGGGTGGGTGGGGAGCAGTGGCTGGCGGCCGCCGGCACCGCGGCGTGGGAGCTGAGCGGGAATCTGCCGCCTTGGGCCAGCGGGCAGAACACCACGGTGCGCAGCCGGGCCAGCGATGGCGCGGGCAACGTGGAGACGCCCGGCCCTGGCGTGACCTTCACCTTCGACGCGGCCGCGCCAGCACCGCCTATCGGCCTGGCGGCATCTCCGGCCGGCTGGACGAACGTGGACTTCTTTGACGTGCAGTGGACCAATCCCCCTGATCCCTCAGGTGTGGCCGGGGCGTGGTACAAGCTCAATGCACCGCCTGTCCATGCCGCCGACGGCACCTTCGTGGCCGGCGCTGATCTGACGGCCCTCGCTGGCCTCAGTGTGGGGGGCGACGGCGAGCATGATCTGTACGTCTGGCTGCAGGATGGGGCGGGCAACGCCGATCACGGGCAGGCGGGCATGGTGACGCTGTACCTGGACACGACGCCGCCGGGTGCGCCGCAGGGCCTGGCCGCCGACCCGGCCAACTGGACGAACGTGGACGACTTCGGCGTCGGGTGGGTCAATCCGGCGGAGCTTGCGGGCGTGGCCGGGGCGTGGTACAAGCTGGATGCGCCACCCGCTGACCCCGCCGACGGCACCTTCGTGGCCGGCGCTGATCTGACGGCCCTCGCTGGCCTCAGTGTGGGGGGCGACGGCGAGCATGATCTGTACGTCTGGCTGCAGGATGGGGCGGGCAACGCCGATCACGGGCAGGCGG
>JACNHM010000257.1:0-7214 GCA_014383605.1 Chloroflexota bacterium | reverse complement strand
TGCGACTGGATACGACGCCTCCCGGCGCGCCGACGAGCCTGGACGCCAGCCCCGACGGCTGGCAAACGGCCAACAACTTCACCATCACCTGGCGTAACCCGCCTGATCTTTCGGACATCGCCGGGGCCTACTGGAAGCTCAACGCCGAGCCTGCGGCACTGGATGATGGCACCTTCGTCAGCGGAGACAACCTGACACGCATCGCCGATCTGGCTGTGCCCGCCGAGGGCCAGCACGATCTCTACCTTTGGCTGCAAGACGGTGTGGGCAACGGTGACCACCGCAACCGCAACGTGCTCATTCGAGCCTTCTCTTTCGATGAGACGCCTCCCACTACCGGCCTGCGCCTGGAGGGGCCATTGGGCCTCAACGGCTGGTACACGGGCGCGGTGACCGGCGTGCTGGAAGCGGTGGACAATGAAAGCGGCGTGGCGGGAACCCGCTACCGCATTGACGGCGGCGCGTGGGTGACCGATACGCTCTTCACCCTCAGCGCCGATGGTGTCTACGGTGTGGAGTACCATTCGTGGGACGTGGCGGGCAACTGGGAGCCGACGCGAACGGTGACCATCTCCATAGACAGCCAGCCGCCCCTGACGGCGCATGCCCTGAGCAGCGCGCCCGGCCCGGGGGGCTGGTACTCCACCACGGTGACCGTCACCCTGACCATCAGCGACGCCACCTCCGGCCCGGCGACGATCTTCTACCAGGTCAACGGTGGAGCCTGGCTCAGCGGCGCGCAGGATGTGGAGGTCGTCTTTGCCAATGATGGGCAACATCTGCTAAAATACACCGGCCAGGACGTGGCGGGCAACGGGGAAGCGGAACACGAGCTGCTGGTGTCCATTGACACTCAGCCTCCCTCCACGGCCTATTTCCCAGATGGCCGCGAAGGGTTAGATGGCTGGTACACCTCTCCGGTGACGGTGACCTTGCTGCCCACGGATACCGTCTCGGGCATCGCGGCGACGTACTATCGTGTGAACGGCGGGCCGTGGCACGCCGGCACCCGCTTCGTCGTCGCCAATGATGGCGTACACACGCTGGAGTTCTACTCCGTGGATGGCCTGGGCAACGTGGAGCAGGGCTTCCCGGTGACGTTGAAGATTGACACGCAACCGCCCGGCTCGCCCACGCGGCCGCTGCCCAGCCCGGCGGGGTGGACCAACGTCAACGACTTCGAGATCCGCTGGGGCAATCCGCAGGATCTTTCGGGCATCGGGGGAGCGTGCTACAAGCTGGACCAGGAGCCGACGGGTCCCGCTGACGGCATCTGTCGCCCGGTCACGGGCAACACGCTGCACGACGTCCAGACACCTGGCGAGGGGGTGTACGACCTCTTCCTGTGGCTGAGGGATGGGGCGGGCAATGCCGATCACAACAACCGCAACGTGACGCTGGATGCCTTGCACTACGACGCCACGCCGCCCAGCACGGCGCTGGACGTTGCGGGAAGCCTGGGCTGGAACGGCTGGTACACCTCGCCGCTGACGCTGACGTTTGAGGTGAGCGATGGGCTTTCCGGCGCCGGCAGTGCCCGCTACCGTGTGGACGGCGGCGACTGGCAGACCGGCTGGCAGGCGGTCATCGCCGACGAAGACAAGCACGTGGTGGAGTATTACGGCCTGGACGTGGCCGGCAACGAGGAGATCACCCAGACGGCCACGCTGCGCATGGACCTGCGCGCACCGGACCCGCCCACCAGCGTGGTCGTGTGGCCGCTGGGCTGGTCGCGGGAAAACCAGTTCCAGGTTTTCTGGAGCAGCCCGCTGGACTTCTCGGGGATCGCGGGGGCGTTCTACCGCTTTGACACGCCGCCGGCCAGCGGGTACGACGGCACCTTCGTCACCACGACCACGACGATCACGAACATGGTGGCGCCGGCGGAGGGGCGGCACGACCTGTACCTCTGGCTGGCAGACGTGGCCGGCAACGCCGGCCGCACGCATTGGGTGATGGTTCCCAACGCGGCCTGGTACGATGCCACACCGCCGACGACGACGCTGGTGGTCACGGGCACGGCCGGGGGCGGCGGCTGGTATACCTCGGACCTGGCGGTGAGCGTGGCGGCGGACGAGCGTGTCTCCGGCGTCGCCGAGACGTGGTATCAGATTGATGGGGGAGGCTGGATCAGCGGCAACGTGTTCGACCTCACCGGCGAGGGGCCGCATGGCGTGGAGCACACCGGTGTGGACGTGGCGGGCAACGTGGAGATGACGCGCACGACCTGGCTCAACATTGACCGCCAACCGCCGCAGGCTTCCATCGTCAACCTGGCGGCATACCAGTCCAGTGCCATCTTCAACGTGCAGTGGCAGGGGGAGGATGGCGATGCCGGCTCTGGCGTCGTTGGCTACGACCTGCAGGTGCGACAGGGTCATAGCGGGCCGTGGCTCACCTGGCTGGTGAACACGCCGATGACGTCCTCGCTCTTCGCCGGCCAGCGGGGGCGCACGTACTATTACCGCCTGCGGGCCCGCGACCGGGCGGGACACATCGGACAATATCCGGACGATGACGGTATTGCCCGCACGGCGGTGCAGGTGGTGATCAATGGTGACTTCGAGAGCCAGGCCTTCGATCCGTGGACGCTGTACGGCGCTCTGTCCAGCCAGTCGGCCGTGACGGAGATCTCTTCGGCGGATGGGGCAACGACGTGGGCGGCGCAGTTGGGCAGCCCGGGGTATGGCTCAGGGGTGGAGGAGCCGGGCACGGTGCCGGTGGGGGCGGCGGTCATCTCGCAGACCGTCGTCGTCCCCGGTCCGAACGACATGACGGCGCCGGCGTTGACTTTCTGGTACCGCATCTTCACCTACGACGTCCTCTGGAGCGAGCGGCTGCAGAGGTTCTACGATACGTTCGAGGTGAGCATCCATTCCAGCACCGGCGTGACCCTGGCCTTGCCTCTGCGCGATGGCAATGACGCCGGCCCCGATCCGCAGTTTGGCGTGGACTTCGGCGTGCTCAAGGACCTGGGTTGGCGCTATGCGATCATTGACCTGAGGCCCTATGCCGGGCAGACGATCCAGATCGTTTTCGCCAATCACAATCGTTGGGACAATCGCTTCAATACGTGGACTGTTCTGGATGAGGTGCGGATCGTGGATGGCGATGCCTTCGTGCGTCGTTACCTCCCCCTGGTGGCCGCGGGGGGTGAGGGTCAGGCGGCTGCGGTGACGGCGTCTGACCGTCGCCTGTTGGAAGAGCAACCGGTGCGCTGAGCAAAGGAGCAGAGGAGCAGGGGCGCAGGGGAGCAAGGGCGATCTTGCTCCAACTCGTGAGTGATGGAAAACACCATTTCTGCAGAGACAAACAATCCGGCATCTGAGCCAATGGTTGACCCCGATGCGCTTTACCAGCAGGGGATGGCTCACTACCAGCGGCGGGAGTGGGAGGCGGCCCTCGCCTGTTTCACGCGCCTGCGGGAGGCGCAGCCCGACCGGCAAGGGATAGAGGCTCTGCTGGACGAGCTGTCCTGGTTCCTGCAGTTGGAGGCGGTGGAGGGTGATCTGCCTGTCACCACCCGTGAGGCAGCAGCGGCGGGGACAGAAACGCGCGGTCGGCATCGCGGGCTGCGCTGGCTGTTGCTGCCATTGGCAGGCCTGTTGCTGCTTGTTGGCTTTTACTTTCTGCCGGGAAACGGTTTTCACCTGCTGGGAGGACAGCGTTTCCAGGCTCAGGTGGAGGAACTGCGCAATCGTGGGGAGGCGCGCCTGGCCGCTGGCGACTACGAGGGGGCGATTGAGGCCTTCCAGGAATTGGCCACGCTGCTGCCCGACGATCAGGGGGCGCAGGTCGGGCTGGCCCGGGCGCACCGACTGCGGGACCTGGCGGCCGGCTATGCCCAGGCCAAGGCGGCCATCGAACAAGGCGACTGGGAGGAAGCCTACGCGCACCTGCAGGCTATCCTGGCGGTGGATGCAGCTTATGCCGACGCCGAGAGGCTGCTGGCCTTCGTGCAACGCCAGCAGCGGCTGTTGGCGCTCTATGACGAGGGCGTGCAGCGTTACGACCTGGCGGACTGGCAAGGCGCGCTGGAGAAGTTCGAGGAGATCCGCACCCTGGACGCCACGTACCGCAGCGAAGCCATCCTGGAGTACCTCTTCATTTGCTATCTGAACGACGGTCAGGCGCAGTTGGTCACCGCCGGCGACTCCTTGGACGCCGTGCGTTTGGCGGTGCAGCGCTTTGGCAGCGCCCTGAGCATCCGTCCGAAAAATGAGCAGGCAGACCGGGAACGGCAGTCGGTGGCCCTCTATCTGGAGGGATTGACCGCCTACCAGCGTCAGGATTGGCCGCAGGCACTGAGGTGGCTGGAAGCCATGTATCGGGTGCGCTCAGACTACGCGGGGGGGCACCTGGCGGTGCTGCTCTGCGATGTGTATCTGCGGCTGGGGGACAGGCAGCGGGATGGTTTGAACTACAAGGCCGCGTTGGCTTACTACCGGGCGGCGCTGGCCTTGGAAGATGTGGATTGCCGCGCGGCCGAGGCGGGGGAACAGGCCGTATCGCTGGCCCTGGCCACGCCCACCCCTACCTCTACCGTGACGGCCACGCCCTCCCCCACGCCCCTGCCCACGGCGACCCCCGTGCCCCAGGCTACGGCGACGCCGCGGGCGCCCACGGCCACACGCTCTCCTGCTTCTTATTCTGCACCCATCCTGCGTGCGCCGCCCGATGGGAGCGGTCTCAGCGGGAGGGAAACCCAGGTCGTTCTGCGGTGGGACAGTGTGGGCCCGCTGGCCGAGGACGAGTACTACGTCGTGGTCATCTTCTTCTTGCATGGCCGGGAAACCTGGCGCGACGAGCACTGGGTGAAGGAGACACTCCTCCTGGCGCCGGACTACCTGCCGGGCGTGGCCACGGGCGATGATTACCAATGGAACGTCACCGTCATGCGTCAGACGGGCCGGCGGGCCGATGGAACGCCAGAGGGCACAGCGGTCAGTCCGACCAGCGCCACCAGGCGCTTCACCTGGTCGGTGACAGGGGCGGCGCCGGCAGAGAGCCCGCAGCCACCGACGCCGACGGATACTCCTCCGTCGCCCACCGATACACCGGTGCCACCCACCGATACACCGGTGCCGCCGACGCCGACGCCAACGCCGGAGCCGCGCTAGAGGTTCTGTCCTCTGTGTTGCCAGTCTCAGCACAAAGATTGCTCCTGCCGGACTGCCAGGTCCGGCAGAAAGGCGGTGGACTTGGCAGTCCGCCGCGAGCATCTTGGACCTGCTGAGTCTCTGGCGTCTGTCCTGGCGCCGTTGCACAAACGCGGTGGACTTGGCAGTCCACCGCGAGCATCTTGGACCTGCTGAGTCTCTGGCGTCTGTCCTGGCACCGTTGCACAAACGCACAATGGTCGCTTTCGCCGTGATGTCCCTGTACGTGAGGTGAGGATGGTTTCCCGGATTCGTCAGGCCATGCCCATGTGGCTGGCTGGCGTTATCTTCCTATTGCCGCTGCTGGCTTTGCCCTGGGCCTGGCGCGCGCCCCAGTGGAACACCTGGACTCCCGTCGGCCTGGGCGAGATGAACGTGAGCAGGCTCGTGGTGCAGGCCAGCGAGGGGCTGGTGCTGCATTACGCGGCCACCGCCCAGGGGTTGCAGCGCTCCATTGACGGCGGCTCCACCTGGACGGCCATCAACGAGGGACTGCCGCAAGGTTTGCTGGGCCAGGTCACCGTGCAAGCCGTAGCCGTCCATCCCGCCGACGCCCGACAGGTGTACGTGGTCGCCGGGCCGGCCGGCGAGCGCGGGGTCTACCGGAGCGACGACGGCGGGGCCACCTGGACGTTGATCTGGGCGGGCTTGCCGCCGGGCGAGAGCGCGGCGCTGATCGTGGCTGGCGGCGCGCCGCCTGTGGGCATGGTCTACGTGGCCGCCGGTCGCGAATTGCATTGGAGCCCTGACGGGGGTCAGTCCTGGCTGAGGACCACTCGCTGGCCGGGCGGCGCGGCAACGCTTTCCCTGGTTGCTCACCCTGACGATCCGCGCCTGGTCAGCGTGGGCACGGCAGCCGGGCTGTGGCAGACATCCGATGGGGGCCAGTCGTGGGTGTCGGGCGCGGGCATCGAAGGGCGGCAGGTCCAGGCGTTGCTGGCGGTCGCGCAGGCCCCGCACCTCGTGCTGGCGGGCACCGACGATGGCGTCTACGGCAGCGAAGACGCAGGACGCACCTGGCGGCCCGCCGGCGCGACCCTGCGTGGCCGCCAGGTGTTGGCCCTGGCCGCCGATCCGCTGGTCTTCCAGACGCTCTACGCCGCCGTGGAGCGCGGTGGCGTCTACCGCAGCCACGATGGGGGACGGCAGTGGACGGCGATGTGGCGGGGTCTGGGCCAGCAGACGGTCACCGGTCTGGGGGTAGATCCCCTGGAGCGGGGGTGGCTGTACGCGGCCAGCGGCGATGGGCTGTGGCAAGGCCGGGTGCAGGTGCCCACGCCTACCCCCACGGCCACGTTCACCGGCACGCCGACGGCCACGTTCACACCGACGGCCACGCCGACCAGCACCCCGACGGCGAGGCCGACGGAGACACCCACATCTACGGTCACGCCGACGGCCAGGCCAACGGAGACGCCGACGGGGACACCGACGGCCACGGCCACGCCGACGGTGACGGCGGAGGCGGAGGCCCTGGCTACGATCACGGCAAGCCCTACGGCCACGCCGGCTGCCGAGGGGACGGCAGTTCCGCCGACGGTCAAGCCAGAGAAGCCGGCCACGCCGACGCCGGTTCCGCCGACGCCAGCGCCGCCCACAGCGACTCTGGGGCCGCCCACGGCCACGCCGGAGCCACCCACTCCCACCCCCACCCCCAACCCAAGGTTGCGGTAGGGATGGGGGATGGTGCATTGGTAGGTTGGTAGGTTGGTAGATTGGTAGATTGGTAGGTTGGGATATTGGTAGGTTGGTAGGTTGGGATATTGGTAAATTGGTGGATTGGGATGGGGGGTTGTTCGGGTTCGTTATGCAAGGGGAGGGTAGTGCTCTGCGCTGGCGCGTGCGATTGGCTGTGGGCGGGGGTGGGGCTTTCATCCTGTTGCTGTTGATCGCTCTGGTCTGGCTGATGGGACGGGGGCTGGCGGCGGATAGAACTTGGGCGCGGAGCAGCGCCAGTGTGGATTCACAGGATATCGGGCGTTGGGTGCAGAGGGACTGGTCGAGGTCGAGCGATGGCTGAGGTTTTCTCGATTCGGCAACCGGAGGGGGCGGCGC